>JAISSM010000008.1 GCA_031273075.1 Rickettsiales bacterium | reverse complement strand
CGGAAAAAATGCCGGTTTTAAGATCCGCGCGCTGAATCGTAAGGGGATTTCCATCGCCCGATTGGAACCAAACTTTGTTGGAGGAAAGCTTTGCGACCTCGTTTTTGCTTTTTCTGTCGCCTTCGATCCCGGACAGGCGGAAATTGGCCGCGGACACCGCCGAAATATTTCCAAGACCGGCGTCCAAACCGCGCGCGCCAACAATGCTGTTGCCATCCATGTCAAGGTCCGTATGAAATGCGTTCTTGGCCGGATCCTTCGCGCTTCTAATCACAAGTTCGGAAAATTCCCCGTCCTCCGGAACGCGCACCAAAATATCGTCCGGATTAAAACCGACGTTGTTGGGAAGAAGGACCATTTCCCACCCGCCGGTCGCGCCTTTAAGACCATTGTCCAAAACCGCGCCCCAAAACCCGATGCGGCTTAAAATCTCGGCGCGGCGCATATCGTTGATCTTGCCGCCCGACAAAGCGATGACGGCAAGAAGATTTTTTCCGTCCTTGGAAACGATCAAAGAGATTTTCTGCCCGATTGGACTTACCGGAACGAACCCGAGCGGCAATCCGAAAGGCTCCAGCTTTTCGACGAATTCGCCGCCCGAAAAAACTTTGATCCCGTTCGGGAAATTGTCGAACTCTTCCGAAACGAAGGCGCGGCCCGCGTCGAACGCGGCGGCGACCTGTGCGACCAGGGCGATATTCTCGCGATTGATGTTCTTTGCGGAAATCTTTTTGACGAACGCGGGAAGAAACGCGATGACAAGACTCAGCGCCAACAGCGCCTGCAACATAAAGTTTCCGCGCATAGTCGACGGCCCGGTTTTGATATCTCCCTCCTACGGTTGGAAATTGTAGTAATTATGACTGCCCGAATCAAGGGAAACTATCGGCGAAGGCCCGTGTCGCGGTCGATCCAAACCGGCTCGATCGCCAAAGACATTATGGGGACGTCGGACTTGCTGTCGGCATATGCGCGGACGATTTCGAACGGTTTTTTCCCCATTGCGCGCCGAAGCGCGACGACCTTGTTTTCGTCATGGCAAAAGAATTTAAGTTTCCATGGCCGCGCCTTGTCCATAACGCTTGCCAGCACCAGATCGAATTTCATATCCCGAACCAACGGTTTGATAAAATAATCCGGGCTTGCGGACACAAGAACGACGAAATTTCCACCCGCGCGCTCTTTCGCGACTTGATCGGCGGCCCAGCCAAAGCGATTTTTCAAATGATGCTTTATAAAATCGTCCCTGTGCCGCGCCAAAAACCTTTTGGAAATATAGAGATTCCTCAAATCCCGCCACTTCATTATAAAGCCGATGATCGTAGTCGGAAGGAAAATCCACGCGCGAATACTCCTGCGCATGGAGAATCGCCAAAACTCCGCATTGGTGTCCGGCCACGACAAAGTTCCGTCAAAATCGAAAACGACCAGTTTCCTCACGCGGTCACCATATCAAAAAAACCCTTGCGCGACAAGGCCGATTTTGTCTAGACTCCTTGAAAGGAAGGAAAGGACTTATGCCAAGGCTTTGTTTGGCCTCACTTGCCGTATTGTTTTCCACGAACGCGTTTGCGATCGGCGAATTGCCGACCGTCAATCCGGAAAGAACCGTGTCGGCTTTGGACCTTTACGGCGTCGTTCCGGCCCAAACAAAGACCGCGCCGAAACAGGCGAAACGCGTTGTCGCGGCCGCGCCGATCCGCGGGGAAGAGCTTCTTATTCCGAACAAACCGTCGGGCGACCTTTGGTCCAATAATTTTGACGACCCGCCGCTTCGCATGCCGAACAGATCGGAATTTTCGGTCCTTGATTCGGATTTTATTTTACCGGAAGAAACATTGGACGAAGATTTTTATGCGAATGCAAAACCCGGGCCCTCGCCAACACCCGCGCCTGCGACGGCAAATAGGCGGCTTAATATAGTTCGATCCGCCCAACCGCGCGCGCCCGCGCCGATCCCTGCCCCGGCGCCGGCACTGACGCCGACGACCGGCGCGTTTACGCCGATAACCGCCGCCGCCGCGCGAACGACTCCGTCGACCATACGTTCCATGCCGCGGGTCGCTCAAATACCCGCCCCGCAAGTCCGCCCGGTTCAAGAAGAGTCGGATGCCGAAGAATTCGCGTACAACGGCGAAGTCCCGCTGACAAAACTTTCTCCGGTTCAGTTAAAACGCGCGTTCAAGAAAACTTTTACAAGCGAGAACAAGCATCTGTCCACCTATAAGATAGACGACGGATTCGACGAGGTAAGCTTCTCGGAGGATATGGTCGGCTTCGACACTTCGCGCGATCTGTCGGAACAGTCGGCTTCTGTTTCGGCCGGCGTGCGCCCGCTTGAGGTAAAAATCGGATTTAACGGCGCGGATTCTGCGCTTTCGCGCGACAATTATAACCTGCTTACGGAATATGCGGCGGTTGTTTCCAACAATCCGAAGCGCGCGGTCCAAATATCGATATCGGAACGCGGAACGCGAACGTTCGACGGCCGGAAATTGGCGGCGAGGAGGCTTGCCATCATAGAACAGGTCCTTAAAGATTCGGGCATTTCCGACCGGCGGATAATCCCGGTATTGTCCCAAAGATCCGACGACTCTTTCGTGCTCCGCGTCATATCAAGCGAAACTTTCCACACCCTGACCGAAAAAAAGCGCGACATATTCGGCGAAACGACGACGGGCAAATCCTTCCGTTCCATGGCGTGGTAGCAAAAATCCCTTGGGCTTTTCCGAAAAAATTGATATAATCGCTGTGTCTATGGAGCGTTTTATGAAATCCAGAAAGTTTTATACGAGGATCCAAGGGTGGCTCGGCGGTCTTTGCCTGCTGGCCAGCGTTGCGTTCTTATTAATGACGTTTTCTTTGTCGGCGGCGTTCGCCGACCCGATTCAAATGCAGACAACGCCCGAACAAACGGCGCCGTCGCCGAGGAATAATAATCCAAGGTCGGCAAATCCGCGCGCATCGCGCGGCGGCGGAACGGTTGCGGCGACGGGCGGCGTCCGCGCGGCCGAACCCGATTCAAAATCCGCGTCCCAAACCCAAAGCGCCCGCGGCGTGGCCGCGCGCGCGAACACCCAGGCCACGGTCGCCAGAACGACCGCGGGGTCCGCGACCCAGGCGAACAGAAACGTCCGGTCAAGGGCCGCGTCCGTCAAAAGCGTTCAGGGCGCAAGATCGAGAAACGTGGCCGCGAGAACGGGCGTGCAACAGGCGCGTATAAGCCTGACGGGAAGCGCGATACGCGCGGGCACGGCGATAACGTCAAGCAATCTTCGCACCCAATTGTCAAGCGTGACTTTCTCCAATCTGGTCGATCCGAACACGGGCATGCTGTCCGCGGACGTTTATTCCCAGTGCATCAATTCGTATTACACCTGCATGGACGAAATCTGCGCGGCAAGAAACCCGGGCCAACGTCGGTGCGCGTGCGCGGGCCGCGTGAAAACGTTCAACACCGTGGAGGCGACCCTTCAGTCGGCCAAGGAAGACCTGCTTAAAGTTTCGGGCGAATTGTCGCTTTTAATATCGTCGAAGGGGGAGGCCATCACCGCGGCATTCCAACTTACGGACGCGGAAAAATCGCTTAACTGCGTTTCATATCGCGACACGGTAAGGCAAAAAGGCGCCTCGAGCCAAAGTGTAAAAGATTGGTGCGTGGGGCATAATATGGCGGAAACCTGCGCGACCGAAATGAACAATATGTGCAACGGCGTGTACGGCGGAACTGGCAACGCGTGGATGGATTTGCTGAACGGCGCGGATTCGGATATCATATCGTCATTGACCACGTATGCGAGCACGATAGACAAAGTCAATACTATAAACGAAACGGCGGACACCCAGTTCGCCTGGATCTCCGGCATCAACAACGTGGATTCGATTGTCAACGGATCAAGCGGGATTTTCACCTCGGAAACCAGCGTCGACACGCTTGCGCAAACATGGGGCTATGACCTGTTCGCGTACGGACACAACAACGTGTGCGGCCGCGTGCTTGACTCGTGCTTCAACGGAGTGTATGAAAGATGCGGAAGCTGGACCGACGCCACCGGGACGACCGGAAAGGGCCCGCATAATCTTAACAGCAAAATCAGCGTCAACGACAACGACGTGACGTTCTCGGTGTCGAAAGGCTCGACGACGGAAAGCACGGCGACGGCGGCCTGCTATGGATACACTGGAACATCGGACCCGTATTCGACTCTTCGCGGGCCGATTGCGGACGCAAGGCTCTCGGTCCTTCAAAAATACGTGCTGGACGCGAACGCGGACTGCGACCTTTACGGAGAGGAATTGAAAACCCAGGCGCAGAATATGGCGTATCAGAAAATCGCGGCGACAAGCTTGCTTCAACAGAAACGCCTTGAATTCGCCCAGGCAAAGGAAAGCGGCATATCGTCGGCGGTATCCGACGCGAAGGAATCCTATAAATCGTGCGTAAGCGAAATATACGAATGCTATGACCAGCAGACGAGAACGAACGCAAGCTGGACGGCGGCGCGAATAAGGAACTATTGCGCGATGTCGGCGGAAATCCCGTCGTGCTTCAACGACATGGTCTGCGATTTGGATGCGAAAGAAGTCGTGGCGGTGGCGGACGATCTTGAAACTTGCAACAACTCGCGGGTCACGGGCGAAAACACGTGCCGCAACATCGTCAACCGCTCGGAAATATTGGCAGGCATAATAAAGGTTCCGAACAATTTCAACCCGCATGCAAGCAAAAACAGTATGTTGCTCCGCGAATATTGCCTGCAAAACACTCCGGGCGTCCATGGGACGGGAAGCATCCGCGATTTCGGGACCGGCTGGGGCCCGGGAACGGACTAACCATCCTCCGCGCATATAATATAGTTCCGACAACCAATCAAATATGATATAATTACGACAAACAATTGAAACGTATAATTGCGCTTTTTACGGCCGTGTTTTGCACTGCGTCTTTCGCGGACGACGCCTTGCGTCCGACAAGGGGCGTTCCGACGTCCGAACCGACCCAAATCCAAAGAACAGCCTCAGCCTCGGAATCAAGGGCGTCGCGCACGGCGGCGATCCAAACTATAATAACACCGCAGATCGCCAACAATAATGAAACTGATGCGAATGAAGATGCGCCGACGACTGCGCCGACCCGCCCGACACCGGCACGCGCGGCCGCGACAAGACAAATTCAACCCGCAAACACAGACGCCCAGCCAAGTCGTGCATCCATACAACGAAGCGCCGCGTCGGGCGCGATCGCGCCGTCGGGAACGACCACGCGCATGAACTCACTCGGCCTGCGCCCGTCTACGGCGGAGGTTGGCGGTCGCGCCGTGATAGGCCGAACGAACACCATGACCGGATCGAATATCGGCGACGGATCCGACCGCAAAACGACGACGCGCCGCGCCCGGGCCGCGACCGACAATCCGTTTGCGGCGGACACGACTCCTTTGGAAGCGCCAAGTTCGTCCGAAGACCTCGCGGCGTGCAGCGCTTCGTACTTCGACTGCCTCAATCAGTTTTGCAACGTCCTTGACCAAAACCAAAAACAATGCTCGTGCTCCGGCCGCCTGTCGCAATACAAACGCGCGGAGGAATCTCTTCAAAGCGCGAACGAGGAATTGAATAAGGTGGCGAACCAGATCCGCTATATCGGACTGTCCGCGGACGAAGTGCGTTCCATAATGAAGGAAACGGAGGCCGAAATGGTTTTAAGTTCCATGGACGACCGCACCCAGTCGCGCAGAATGTTGGAGGAAATAGAGAAAATCATACGATCCCCGGCCGGGGACGTAAACACGAACGGCGGCAATTCGATCATGAAATTCGAATTGGATTTCTCGGGCGGCGGCGGATTTGATATCAACAGCATATTCGGCGGCAACGACAGTTTCGCGAACATGCGCGGAACGGAGCTTTACGGCGCCGCGAAAAAGAAATGCACCGCGATACTTGCGCGGTGCGCGCCGAAAAAAGCCGACCAGGGAATCATAACCGGACAGTACGACATCGAAATCGACAAGGCGTGCATAAATTACGAATCCGGCCTTAAAAAAGCGACCGACAACGTGAAATCGAATGTCCGGGCGGCGACGCAGATGCTTCAAACGGCGCGCCTGACCGTCTTGGAAAACCACAACCTCTACGACGCGAAAGGCTGCGTAAGCGCGCTTGACTCTTGCATGAAGGACGACATGGTCTGCGGGGGCAATTATTATAAGTGCCTGGACCCGACCAAAACGGCGATAAACGAAAGCGGCGCGGTGATTCCGGGCGGCGACGTCGTGAAAATACAGGACTATATGCGGAACTATGACAACTCTCAGCTTGATTCGTATGACTGGTCCGTCACGACCGTTCCCCAGTCGTGCGAAGGGGACGGCAAATGCATTATCGCGTACCTTTTGGGCAAAATCGGGAAATCGGACGGGGGCGGGAAAGTCCTGTCGGGATTCTGCCGTCCGGTCTTGGACAAATGCCGCCAGTACACTTATAATTCCAGCGGCCGCTACGTTGAAAACAATACGATCGTCAAATCGTACATCGAACGCGTCATGACCCAGATCCGCGGGGCGCAGTCCAGCATTATTTCGGAATATGCGGGAACTTGCATACACGACGTGTCCGCGTGCTATAATTCCCAGCTTACTCAGGTAAATTCGTACAGCGGCGGAATGAACCTTTCGCCGACGACATTAAAGCCGATACTTATGGGCGCGTGCCGCAACGTGGCGTTGTCCTGCGCGTACGCGGTGTTCTCCGGCGACGAAGTGAACTGTCCGAAGACTATGCCGAATTCCGCGAACACATGCATAGACAAATTGTCCGAAATGTTCTATCAGGCGATGCTTTGCCCGGCGAATTCCACATGGACCCAATTCCAATGCGCCGTCGCTAACCCCAACCCCATCCCCGACGCCCCCACCGTCTCCGCCGACCTTAACTCTTGCCCGCGTCAAAACGGCGCAAGCGGATCGACGGCGCCTGTTAATGGAAGCACCGCCACAGACATAACGGGATATGTCAATTCCAATTGCATATGCCACCCGGGCTATGTGGTGTCAAGCGGTCAGTGCGTATTGGAAGCAAATTACTGCCCGGCGAATTCAATATGGACGGAAAGCACGGGGAATGTGAATACTGCCGACGGCGGGATTGTAACCAAACATTGCCAATGTAATGCGGGATTCACGCCAAGCAACGGCCAATGCGCCAAAACTAACAACAGTTAAAAGGATATGTTATGTTTTTCAGTTTGCTATATAAAAACAGCCTTACGTTTTCATTCGCGTTTGCGACGGCGTTCATATTGACTCTGATCCTTGGGAAAATCCTTATACCCTGGCTTAAGGAGTGGCAGCGCCGGGGCCAGCCGATTCGAACGGACGGCGTGGCGTCGCACATGGAGAAACAGGGAACGCCGACAATGGGCGGCCTTATATTCATCCCGGCGATACTTGCCTCGTCGCTGTTATTTATGGATTGGGGGAACATGGTGTCGTGGATACCATTGATAGCGCTGGTCGGATTCGGATTTTTAGGATTTGTGGACGACTTCTATAAAGTCACGCGTGGGAACTCGTATTCCGGATTGACGGCGCGCGGGCGGCTTTTCGCCGGCGGCGTTCTGGCGATCGCCCTGGCGTTCATGATAGACGCGACGATGCCGGTGGGGCTTCCTCCCCTGTCGGTGGTTCTTCCGTTCGGAATAATTTTGCCTCTCGGGATATTTTACTTCGCGTGGTCGTATCTTGTGATTGTCGGAACTGCGAACGCGGCGAACCTGACGGACGGATTGGACGGCGTGCTGGTCAAAATATACTTGGGGCCCATGGCGGCGATGACGGTCGCGCTGATAGGGGTCACAAGAACGGGATTCATGCCGAACCTTTTGTTTATGCCGGAAACGGCGGCGCTGTTCCCTCTGTTCGGGGCGCTGTTTGGGGCGCTGCTGGCCTTTTTATGGTTTAACGCGAAACCCGCGGCGGTCTTTTCCGGCGACGTTGGATCGCTTGCGCTCGGGGGATTTTTGGGCGCGTCCGCCCTTTTGATCAAGGCGGAAATTATCATGGGTGTCGCGGCGTTCATGATGGTTATAATACTGACCACGGCGTTTATTCAAATGATGTATTACAGATTTTCCGGAACGAAAGCCAACCCGCCGTTTTTGATGGCCCCGCTGCATCACCACCTTGAAATGAAAGGATGGGCGGAAACGAAAATAACCGACCGCTTTTTCATCGCGTCGATCATATTCTCCGGCCTTGCCGTGGCGCTGCTGAAATTATGAAGCGAAGCGAACGTTCGATCCTGACCAACTGGTGGCACCAGATCGATTGGTGGATCCTCGGTTTCGTGGCCGCGTTTTCTTTCGTGGGCCTTTTGACCGGCCTACATTCGATACACATATTCGACAAAATACTTTTGTTTTACGCCGCGGGCGCGCTGATTTTTTTCATTGTCCCGATGATGCCGAAACAATACTTGATCGCGCTTTCTTGGATCCTGCTCGGAATATGCGCCGTCCTCTTTGCGATGACATACCTCTCGCCGCACATTATCAACCAATCTAGGCGCTGGGCGTTCGTATTCGGTTTTTCATTTATGCCCGCGGACCTTTTGAAGCCGGCGTTCATCGTTTTGACCGCGTGGTTTCTCACGACCCTTAAACGAAAATCCGCGAATGATTTTATAGGGGACGGGTCGCTCTGGGAAAGCGGCTGGTGGCCGGCGTACGCCGCCATTTTCACGGCTCTTCTTGCGGCGATGTTCTTTCATCCGGACTTGGGCAATATGTTCATATATATAATGCTGTTCGGCGCGATGCTGTTTTGGGCGGGCGCTAAAATGAAATACATGCTCGCGTTTTCAGGCATAGGGGCGGCCGCGGCCGCGGCGTCCCTGATGCACCCGCACTTTCGCACAAGGATATTGAATCTGACGGATCCGTACCAGGTCAACCGGTCGCTGGACGCTATAAAGAACGGCGGACTTTGGGGAAGGGGAGAGGAAAGTTTTCTGTTTTCGCGCGTTCCAATGGCGAATAACGACTTCGTGTTCGCCGGGATCGCGGAAATGTGGGGTGCGGTGCTGGCGGCGGCAATGCTGGCGGCGATGCTGTGGCTGTTTTTGCTGCTGTTCAAAAGGGCGTACGAGAACAGGGACGAATTTTCGTCGCTCGTGATTTTCGGTGCGGCCGTCTTGTTCGCGCTTCATGTGATAATGAACACGGCGACGGCGTTGGGGCTTTTTATGAAAGGAACGACCCTGCCGTTCATATCGTACGGCGGATCGTCGCTGTTAAGCTTTTGTTTTTTATTTGCAATCGTTCTCGCATTGGCTAGAATCGACAAGTGGGGCGCATCGAAATGACAGGGAAAAGAAAAGGGTTTATATGGATTGCGACGGGCGGAACGGCCGGACACATATTTCCGGCGCTGGCCGTCGCGGACGAATTGATGTCGCGCGGATATAATGTCACGGTGTCTACGGACGCGCGGGGAAAGAAACATATATCGCCTATCACATATCGCGTATCACGCGTGTGGGCGTCCGGCGTCGGCGCGAAAAACGTGATATTCCAAATCACGTCGCTTTTCAAAATCGGAATATCGACCGTGGCGCTTTTGATCGGATTCATATTTCAAAGGCCGGCGAAGATAGTCGCGTTCGGCGGCTATTCGTCCGTCCCGGTCTTGATCGCCGGACGAATTTGGCGCGTACCGACGTTTCTGCACGAACAGAACGCGGTGATCGGCCGCGCCAACAAATTCGCGATGCCGTTCGTCAAAACATTAATGACAAGCTTTCCGCTCGAATACGGCGCCTATACGGGACTTCCGGTCAGAAAGGAAATATTGAAGGCGCGCCCGAACCCGATGCCGAAGCCGGAACCAAGACTGCTTGTAATGGGGGGAAGCCTGGGCGCGTCTATTTTGGACAGGGTCGTGCCGGACGCGGTGTCGTTGTTGAAAAAGAAACTCTTCGTCGTCCACCAAACAAGACCCGAAAATATCGAAAAGACCCGGAAAATCTACGCAAAACTTGGCGTAAAAAACAACGTGCTTTCGTTCATACGGGACGTCGCAACGGAATTGTCGGAGGCGTCCTTGGTGATATGCCGCGGCGGGGCGGCGACATTGGCGGAGCTTAGGGCGGTCGGCGTTCCGGCTTTGATAGTCCCGTTGAATATAAACCCGGACCAATTGGCGAACGCGAAGGCGTTTTCGAAAAACGGGGGCGGGATCGTGATAGAACAAACGGCCCTCGACGCCGATATGCTGGCCAAAACATTAAGCGGCCTGCTTTGGAATCCTGAAAGATTGAAGCAAATGGCCGACCTGGCGTATGCTCCGAACGATGCGGCGAAACGCATCGCGGACACGGTTTTAGGAAATCATAACGTCAATCTATCATAAATGTACTAGTATACTTAATGTGCGCTTTTTTTCATGTTATCATTCAGGATTTAAGAGATTTTTATATAGTTTCAATAGAGTTTCTACAAAATATCTGAATCATTATCTCGCGTGGTTTAAGGCCACACAACACTTGTAGAATTGTGGTTTTTATGTTAAAATTCGACTAACTTAAACAGGGGAAAATTATGAAAAGATTATCGTTATTTTTAACAGTTTTAGTACTGGGTGCTTGTGATAGACCAAAAATAGAAACAACTGTTGAAGATTATGAAACTGTTAAAGCGGAAGTATCTAAGAGTGTGCCGACAGGTCCTAATTCTAGTAGGGCTGTCAATCCAATAATAAAAAGCGGGCCACGCGGCGACATGATTATTCCAGTTGAAGCAACAGCAAGACTGAAAGCAATATATCAAAAAACAAAAACTGCAAAGTTTTTATCGGTTAGTCCATTTGAAATACAAAAAATAAACGCCGAACGTAATCCGTATGTAAAATCTGGACAAGAATATTGCTTTGCTAATATTCTTATAAAACATGATACGAAGTGCGACCTGCGTCTTGTTTGTGGAGATTTTAACAATATGAACTTTGATGAACTTTATGCCGTTGAATTGTGCAAAGAATAAAAGAAAAAGTCGTTAGAAATAACGACTTTTCGTATTTAGACAATTTTAATGAACTGGTCTAAAAAGATACATTCCCGGTGGTTGAGCTTATATTAAAATCATCGCTTGTCAAAACGGCGGCCCTCGCTCCAGTTTTACATTGACTTCCGGCCGTTTTGTCACTACAATGCGCCAAATGCGCTAAAACGGAAAACAAAATGAAAAAGGCAAATTTTTTTGCATTTTTTTTAACGATTTTTTTCATTGGCGTCGATACGGCGAACGCGCGAAATCTGTCTTTGGACACAACGGTCGCGCTTGTTATGGAACAGTCGAACGACGTCAAGAAAGCGGCGGCCAATATCGAAAAAATGCGGGCCGCGCTCAATGCCGCCCATTCGGGCAGATTCCCGAAAATAGACGCGACCGCGGCGTACCAGACCAATTTGTTTGAGCTTCCGATACAAACGTCGCTTCAGCCGGGATCGACTATGCCGCATATGAATATCGGAACGGCCGGCCTGTCGGCATCGATGCCGATTTACACTTTCGGCAAAATCGGATACGCTTTGGACATGGCGCGGAACGGGCTTAAACTCGCCGAAACGTCGAAGAGGCTCGCGGAAATAGAAATAAGGGCGGCGGCGATACACATATATTGGGCCGCGAAAATGACGGACGAAATGGTGAAGATCGCGGAACGCGCGCTTAAGAACACGCGGTCGGCCCAGTCGAAATTGACCGCGACCGGACGCGCGAACCGAAGTAATATCGTAAAAATTTCCGCGGACGTGGCGGCGCGGGAAATAGATTTGGAGGACGCGAAGTTCAACCGCGATTCCGCGTTCCGCATGTTGAAGGCGTACGCCGGAATCACAGAGGAAGAACCGGTCGCGCTTACGACGGAATTTCCGGAATCGTTCCAAAGCGTAAAGGCGAACCGCCCGTCGCCGCTTGAATGGGACATATACGAGATGCAGGCGAAAATCCACGACGCGGAAAAATGGCAGAATTATACCGGATACCTCCCGACGATCGCGGCCACGGCCAAATACGATTACCTCGCCTTTTCCGATAGGGCGGGCAACCTTGTGGATGATCCTCTTATGAACACAAAGGCGGCAAGCGTCGGCGTCGGATTGCAGTGGACGCTGTTCGACGGCGGATCAAAACGCGCGGGCGCGACGATGGGCGCGATGAGTGCGATCATGGCGCGCGAAGATTTGGACAAATCGAAACGGTTCAAAACCGCGGAATATAACGATCTGATCCAAAACCACGCGCACCTGATAAAACAGTTGAAGGACTTGAAAACGGCGACGGATCTGGCGGAACGCGCGTATAAATTGTCGACGGCGCGCTTTTTGGCGGGACAAACTTCCGCGACCGAATTATCGGACGTCGAAAGATCGATGTCGCAAATGGAAATGGCCGTGCTTACCGCAAAGCTCAAGATCCTTACGGCGGCCGAAAACATAAAGAAATTCGAAGCGGGAATAAACAAATGAAAATGAAAAGAATCGCGGTCTTCCTCGCCGTCCTGTCCCTTTCCGTGATCGTCGGGCGCAGGGTCCAGTCCATAAGGAAAGAGGGATCGTACGCCGTGAACAACGTCGTCCGCATTCAGGCCGAAAAAGGCGTGCCGCGAAATTATGTCGAAGCCGCGCGGACGACCGATTTTCTTTCGGAACCGCTGTATGTCCGAAACGGCCGCGCATTGGTGTCGACCGGGCGCGTCGGCAAATTCCGCGTCGGACAGAAAGTCCGCGGCAAAACGGCCAGGATCATATCCGTTTCGAACGGCATAGACCTGGACACGGGAATGTTCGTGATACGCTTTTCGGAACGCATCTCGGGAAGCGTGTTTGTGGAACAGAAGTATACGGGATTCTTCCTGCCGCTGGACGCCGAGATCCCGGAACACGCGAAAATCGTCGCGAAGGATAATGAGCGCGTGGTGGCGACGGGCCTCCGCGAAGGCGAAAAAGTCGCGGTCAAATAGCGGATAAGGCGCATAACGATGTTAAAATTCTTTATAAAACACCCCGTAACCACATTGATGTTCGTCGCCTTCTGGGCGATAATGGGATTCGTGTCGTTTCAAAGAATGAATGTGGAGCGCATGCCGCCGATGGATTTCCCGATGGTCGCGGCGATGCTCACATACCCGGGCGCCGGGCCGGAGGAAATAGAAACCCAGGTCGTAAAGCCGGTCGAAAACGTCATCTCGCGCGTCTCCGGGATCAAGAAAATCACATCGAACGTGTACGACAATTACGCGTTCATACTTACGGAATTCAACCTTGGCGAGCGCGCGCTGGACAAACAGCAGGAAATCAAAGGCATGGTGGACTCCATCATGCACAAGCTTCCGGAGGCGCTTGACACGCCGCGCGTCCAAAGACTGAATATGCTCCAATCGTCGGTGATGGAGCTGGCGATATCGGGCGCGGACCTGCGCGACGCGTATTACTTTGTGGATAAGATTTTGTCACAGAGGATTACCGGAATAGAGGGCGTCGCGGACGTGGAGATCTTCGGCGGGCGCGAACGCGCGATACGCGTGTTTTTGGACCCGCAGAGAATGACGGCGAAGGGAATATCCATAACGTCGGTTCTAAGCGCGATCGGCGCGCATAACCTTAATGTCCCGGGCGGCAAAATAGAAACCCATTTCTCGTCGAACGCGGTGCGCTTTATGGGCGAATTTGCGACGGTGGACCAGATAGGCGATATGAACCTGACGACAAGCGAGGGCATGACGTTCGCCCTCAGGGACATAGCGGACATTGTGGACGGATCGAAAGACCCGGCCAACGGCGGCCGTTTCAACAACGAGGACGTCATGATCATGTCGGTGATAAAGGCGGAGGACGGGAACGCGGTCAGAATATCGGACTTGCTGCAAAAGCGGCTCGCAAGATACGACGAAATGGTCAAAAAGGAATTGGGCGCGGGGGCGGAAATAAAAATCGTAACGGACTCCGCCCGATCGATAAGGAACGAAGTGGAATCGACGATATGGGGAATCGGCATCGGCGTGCTTCTGACAATATTGGTGCTTTTGGCCTTCACGCGGAATTGGCGGTCGACCGTCATAGCCGGGGCGGTAATACCGACGTCGCTCATCGCCGGATTTTTATTCATGGACTTCTCCGGATTCTCGATAAACATGATGACCCTTTTGGCGTTGGCCTCGGCCTTGGGCACATTGATAGCGAACGCGATCATATTGATTGAATCGGCCCTTTTGCTTATGGACGAAAAGGGCATGGACGCCGAAGAGGCGGCGATAGAGGGCACGAAAAGAACGATCGTCGCGATACTCGCGGGGGCAAGCACGAATATCGTCGTCTTCATGCCGCTTGCGTTTATAGAGGGCATCATGGGCGTGTTTATGAACCAGTTCGGCATGTCGGTCGTGTATTTGACCCTTACGTCGCTGATGTTCTCGTATTCTCTGACGCCGATGATGATCGCGAAGTTCCTGCGCCCGACGAAAAAGACGAAAAACGCGGAAAAGAAATCGGAAAGGAAAAAGCCGCTTTCGTGGTTCAAGCCGTGCTTTGATTCCCAAATAAGGCGCCCGTGGCTGTGGGTCGGATTGTCGGCGGTGCTTTTGATATCGTCGGCGATGCTGATGCGGTTCGTGGGGAATGAGTTTTCTCCGTCGGCGGACACGGACGAAATACAAATTTTCGCGCGCGCGCCGATGGGATCGACGTATGAAAAATCGCGCAAGCTTGCCGTGGCCATAGAGGAAAAACTGGCCGAATTTCCCGAAGTGGTGTCCGCGGCGACGAAAATCGGGCGGCGCGGGCTTCAGAACGTGAACATAACCGCGAATCTCATCCCGGAATCCATGCGCGAATCGGATAAGGTCATCGCTCAGCGTTTGGTCGCGAAACTTGCCGAAATACCGGACGCGGAGTTTCAGGTTAAGGCCGGCGAAACTTCGGGCGGCGGCGCGAACCTCGCGGACACGGTGATCAATGTGTATGGCGAGGATGATATTGAGCGCGAACGCGCGGCGGACGATCTGCTTGCAAGGATAAACCAAATGGAGGAGGTCCAGTCGGCGATACTCGCGGCCCAGGTGTCGAACGACGAAATAAGGTTCATACCGAACCAGAACAAAATGAACTCCTGGGGGGCGAGCAACGCGGCGGTCGGAACCGCGATAAGAACCGCATTGTACGGCGACGATACGACGTTGAAGTTCCGCGAAAAGGGCGAAGAATTTCCGCTTATAGTGGAGTTTTCGAAAATATATAAAACGGCCGAGGCGTTCGGCGACATCCTTATAGGAACGAATCGCGGAATGGTCCCGGTGTCGGAATTGGGCGATCTGGAATTAAAACCGGCAAGCCGGAACATCCAGCGCGTCAACAAGCTTCGCCAAACTGAAATATACGTGAACCTTGGAAAATCGACTATCGGCCCGGTCCGCGCGAAAATAAACGCGGAAATAAAAAACATGGACCTTCCCGACGGGGTAAGCGTAAGGTTCGGCGGAATGAGCGAGCTTCAGGACGAATCCACGAACGAGCTTATGAACACGTTCATACTCGCGACCATACTGACGTTCATATTGCTTGCGGCGATAATGAACAGCATATCGCATCCGTTCACGATCGCGCTTTCGATATTCACATCGTTTGTGGGCGTGTTCGTGTTCATGTTTTTGTCGGGCGCGACGATAAACATAGGGGCGATGCTTTCGATCATCATGCTCGTGGGCCTGGCGGTGAACAACGACATATTGCTTTTACAGCCGACGGTGGAGCAAATCGACAAGGGGCACGAGCCGATCAAGGCGCTTTGGGAAAATTATATCGATAAATTCCGCATGGTGCTTATGACGACGATCGCGATCGTGGCGGGCCTGCTTCCGCAACTGTTTTCGACAAGCGGATTCAAAATCTCGATGGCGGCGGTGCTGGTGGGCGGCATGATCGGCGGACTCATATGGTCGTTCATATTGACTCCGGCGTTGTTTATATTGGTGGAGAAAGCGCGCGAAAAAATCTTCGGCGTACAAATGATAAACCGCAACTGGTAACCCCCTCGTAGAGTCCTGTCTCCCCCTCCTTGAGGGGGAGTGGCGGCTTCGCCGCCGAGGGGGAGCTTAAAGTTCCCCTCTATGGAGGGGTGCCCCGAAGGGGCGGGGTGGTTTACAAAAAACAACTTCGTTGTTTTTTGTCATCCCGCAGCTTTTTCTTTTTTGTCATTCCCGCGAAGGCGGGAATAGGGTCCCATAAAGCACGCGGGGCAACGCCCCGCGACATCCATTGTTAATTGATAACTTCTATCCAAGTTTCTTTAACAAAATCTCGTTGACGATTTTCGGATTGGCCTTTCCGCCGGTCGATTTGAGGACAAGTCCGACGAAAAATCCGATAAGGCCGACTTTGCCCGCCTTGTATTCGGCGACGCTCGCGACGTTCTCGGCGATTACCTTGTCGACCGCATCCTCTATCTCTCCGCGATCGGTCGTTTGTTTAAGCCCGTGTTTGTCGGCGATCTCGCGCGGACTTCCGGACTCGCCCGCGACCATTTTTGCAAAAATATCTTTTGCGATCTTGCCGCTGATGTCATTGGACATTATCATGTCGATAAGCTCCGCCAAATTTGCGGCGGACATGCGATATTCCGGATTGGCGGACAAATCTCCCAAAATCCAGTTGGCGGCCATCTTCGCGCGCACCGGGGGCACGGCGGAGGCGGCGACAGCCGCCGATGCGACCGCCGTGCCGACTCCGTCTGCGCCCGCCGCGTCGACAACCGGCACGCCGACAACCGCATCGAATAATTCATATAATTCCTTGTCCTCGCCTATGCGATCCGCGTCCGGCGCGGAAAGACCCGTGGCGGCATATCGTTTTTTTCGCGCCGCGGGCAATTCCGGCATAGTTTTCCTTACCGACTCTATCTCTTCGTCCGTGATTATAAGCGGCAACAAATCCGGATCGGGGAAATAGCGATAATCAAGCGCGTCTTCTTTCGACCGCATGACCGACGTCGTGCCGTCATTCTGATTGAACCGCATAGTGTCCTGCGAAACGCGTCCGCCCGACTCGTAAATCTCGATCTGCCGGCGCGATTCGAATTCTATGGCGGCCTTTATGAACTTGAACGACACCATGTTCTTGACCTCGGTCCTGGTGCGGAATACTTTCTCGCCGACCGGCCGAACGGAAATATTGATGTCGGCGCGCATGCTGCCCTCTTCCATATTGGCGTTGGAAACGCCAAGGGCGCGCGCGATAGACCTGACCTCGCGCAAATAGCGCTCCGCCTCGACCGGCGATTGAATGTACGAGTTTTTTTCCTTCCCGCCGACGTCCAAAAACGTGACGATTTCAAGAAGCGCCACGCCGGAACGATTAAGGTCTACGAAACTTTTCGAAGGATGCGCGTCATGCTTGTTCTTTCCGGCGTCCTGCTCCAAATGCGCGCGTTGAATAAGAATCTTTTTCGGATTGCTGTCTTCTCCGACGATCTCGATAAAACCGCGCCCGACGATGGGCGGCTCTTCCGCGGGCTGCGAGATCTGATACCCGCTCGGCAAATCGGGATAAAAATATTGCTTGCGGGCGAACTTTGATTTTTTCGAAATATCGGCGTTAAGCCCGAAACCCATCTTTATGGCTTGACGCACGCACTCGCGGTTAAGAACGGGAAGCATGCCGGGCATCGCGGCGTCGACCATGGACACTTGAACATTGGGGGCGACGCCGGGATTATAGTCGGCCGACGCGCCCGAAAACAATTTGGACTTGGACAATACCTCGATGTGGGTCTCCAACCCGATCACAAGTTCCCAGTCAGAAGTCTTGCCTTTTATGACATACATCTTAGACCCCCAAAACCTTTGTCGGACGATTATCAAGTTTCGCCAACTTCTCTATTTCCCGCGCCATGTCAAGCACGACGAGATCGTCGAACCTTTTTCCGATCACTTGAAGGCCCAAAGGCAATCCGTCCGCGGTCCGCCCGCACGGAACGCTCGCCGCCGGGACTCCGACCAAATTTATCGTGATCGTGAAAAGATCAAGCGCATAGTATTCAAGCGGCGTCAAATCGGATGACAGCGGCATCGCCGGCCCTGCGCTTGACGGACAAATAATGACATCGCACTGTTCGAACGCGCGCTTGAAAGCGTCGGCGATCATGCGGCGCACGCGCGCGGCCTGCAAAAAGTAAACCTCGTACGACTCGCTGGATAATACGGCGGTCCCGATGATCATGCGGCGCTGAACCTCTTCGCCGAACCCGAGGGCGCGCGTCTTTTTATACATGTCTATAAGATCGTCCGATTCGCTCCGAAACCCGTATCTTACGCCGTCAAAGCGCGCCAAATTGGACGAAGCCTCCGCCGGCGCGATTACGTAATACGTGGCAAGGGCGTCCAAAATATTGGGAATCGACACCTCGATAATTTCATACCCCGAATCGCTCAGTTCCTTTAACCGTAAGGATTGAAGCCTTTTCATATCCTCCGAAATCTCGACGCCTGAAAACTCTTTTATTACCCCGACCTTCTTTATCGGACGAACCGCGGCCGGCGGAATCGATGCGCTTGTGGAATCCTTCGAATCGTGCCCCATTATTGCTTTAAGCAGCAATTCGGCGTCATCGACGGTGCGCGCAATCGGCCCGGGACAGTCAAGCGACGATGCATACGCGATACATCCGAAACGCGAACAAAACCCGTATGTCGGTTTCAATCCGACCAACCCCGTCATCGCGGACGGAAATCTGATTGATCCGCCGGTGTCGGTCCCGGTCGCGGCAATGCAAAGCCCGCCCGCGACGCCGCTGGCCGACCCGCCCGACGACCCACCCGCGGTCAAACGCCTTTCGATCTTATAGGGATTTACCGGCGCGCCGAAATAACTGGTGTCGCTGAACGTCCCCATTGCGAATTCGTCCAAGTTGGTCTTGCCTAAAAGAACGGTGCCTGCGTCGATGCACTTTTGCGAAACGGTCGACTCGTATTCGGGAACGAAATTTTCAAGGATTTTGGATGCGGCCGTTGTGCGGATCCCTTTTGTGGCGAACAGATCCTTCATGCCTATCGGAATTCCTTCAAGCGGCCGCGCCGTCCCGTCCTTGTAACGCCTGTCGGACTCGGCGGCGTCGGCAAGGGCGCGCTCCGGCGTCCGCGTTATGTAACAGTTGAGAACGTCGCCGTATTTTTCGATGCGCTCCAAATACGCGCGGGCCAGTTCCGCGGCCGAAACCTCGCGCGATTTTAATTTTACAAGCGCCTCTTTTATGGTTAAATCGATTAATTCCGCGCTCATTGTTTATTCTTCGTTTATGATTTTGGGCACCGCGAAATACCCGCTTTGCACGCCGGACTTGTCGGGGGCGTTGGCAAGAACCTCGTCCCTGCAACCGCCGTCCGTGACGACGTCGTCGCGCATGGGAAGGCCGTGTTCCGCGGGGGACAACATCGGTTCCACGCCCTTTGTGTCTATCTTTTGCACCTTGTCAAGCCATTCGATTATGGAATCGACTTTCATCTCGGAAAGCTTTTCGTCGGACACGTCGATGCGAATAAGATGCGCGAACTTTTGTAATTGTTGTTTTGAGAACGCCATAGTTGTATAATACTACT
>JAISSM010000045.1 GCA_031273075.1 Rickettsiales bacterium | reverse complement strand
CGGGATATATGGAGACGCTTAGCGGGAATTTGCATATAAGCGTCCGGGATTTTTCATTGACATCCGAAGATAAGGTGAACAGGAACGCGCAAGGCGCCGCGCTTGACATAACGTCCCTTGACGGAATATCCGTAAAGGGCGCGATAGAGAACAAGGGAACTTTGTCCCTGTCGGCCTCCTTCGATATAAAGACCGGCGACATTTCGAACGCCGTGGGCGCGTCGATGACGATAAGATCGCTGGCGGACAAAGAAGTATGGCTTGGCAAAGTCGAGAACCTTGGAAACATGGATATATTCGGCCGCCTTAGGGTGGACGGGCTGAGCAGCACGGGGTTGGGAAAACTTACCCTTCGCGGCGCGTCGATGGGCTCGACCGGCGACGTGTTGATGCAAAGCGTGTTTCAGAACGGCGCGATAAATCCGGAGCTCGGCTCCGTTTCGATAACGTCAAGCGTGTATGACATAACGATGGATTCCGGCAAGGAATTCAGGGTCCTTGGGAATATATCCGGGGGCAAGGGCCAAATGCTGAACGTCAACGCGAACGTCGTCGACGTCGGCGGAAGCATTGACGCCAAGGGCGGAACGATAATCGTAAGCGCGGCGGACTATATGGGAAACGAGTGCAGGTTCGGCCCCGGATGGTGCCAAATCTCCCCGACTTCGACGGCGAAGTGGGAATTGCAAGAGGACATTGACGAACCGAATCGGTGGAAATTAACCGGATGGGATCCGTGGCTTGGCCTTAAAGTCGGCGGAAGCGTATCGGGCGGCACCCAGTTCCACGGCGTCGGGCGCATGGATATAGGCGAAAACTTCACGTTCGACGACCGAAGCGTTCTGACGTTCGCGGTCCTTCCGGGTGAAACGATCGACGGATACGTATATGATTCCACGATAAAGGAAGAAAATAACATGCTGGTCCTCTCTCCGTCCAAATCGGAAGGATTCCGCCCCATCATTTCGGTCGGGGGCAATTTTGTCTTCGATATCAAGGTCCAGCCCGATGACAAGCTGAAAAAGGTGGAGAAGGAAAAACCCGAAGGGGGGGAGTTCGGCCTCGCGCTGTTCGACCTGTTCGAATCCGACGAAAAAAGGGCGGAAAAGGTCGTGTGGCTTATAGAGGCGAAAAAAGGGATCGTGGTGGAGGGCGATTATCTTCCCCGGAACCTTAGCATTTATTTCTGCAACGCGGACGGAACGAATTGCTTTAATTACGAAGGCTATGAAACCTATATACGCCAGCATGACGAAAACTCTATATTCGCGGTGTTTTCCGACAAATACGGCGGCCCGATAAGGGTAATGAAGATTCAGCCTGAGGTCAGGCCGCTCGATCCCGGGTTCAATATTGTAAGCTCCGCCGGCGCGCTGGACAATTTGGCGCATTACGGACTTATTAAAGACAAGTTCAATCCGACGACCGCCCCCATAGAAACATTAAAGGCCGTCTTCGACGACGAAAGCATATACGGCGGCATGGCGTCGGCGCTTTACGACCGCATGGAATCCTTCAACAGCACGCGCGATCAAAAAATGCTTTCCGAATTTTCAAGATTTTTCGTTCCGGTTGAAATAGGCCAGTTTGCGAACATGATAACCGTGTCCGAAAAACTTTCCTCTTCGTCCCTTCAAAAGCGCATGGTCGACGAAAGCCTTTGGGCGCGCAACCGCGTCAAGGGCAAGGCGTGGTCGGACGTAGATCTCGGCATGACGGCCGTGACGAATCCCGATTCGACGGAACCGATGAAGGGCGCGCGCATGGGCGTCATGGGCGGATACGATATTCAAATCAATAAGCAGACGATCGTCGGATTCAACGTCGGATTCTCGGCGCAAAGAAGCGCCGAGGACGCGAAATTCGATTTGTCGATCAAACAGGGGGTGAAGGATTTGCGCGCGCGGAACATAACCGCCAATTCGACGGCGTTCCAGCTTGGGGCTTATTTCATAAACAGGGTTGCGGAATCGACCCAGGCGTATATGTTCGCGAACGTCTACTCGCACGCTCTGGACTTCGAGAGGACGCAAAGCTTTGTGAACGGCGTCGTGACCGGCGCCGCGACGTCGACGTCGATCGGGGGCGAGGGCGGCCTTATCCATCAAATATCCGGGCAGTACGTGGTCGGCAACCTGTTCGTCCGATTCGCGCAGAATTCCGGATTCACGATGACGGAGAAAATCGGCGAAGTCGATTATCTCAGCATGGAGCACGACGGATACGCGATCGTCGCGCCCGGGTATTCGCTGACGTTCCAAAAGCGGATGTATCTTAAGCCGACGTTCATAGTAAGGCCGTACCTGTCGATAGGCGCGGAGGTCGAGGCCGTGAACACGGCGGATCCCGCGCGGTACAGGTTCGCGCCCAGCGACCTTTATTCGGAATATGAGATAGATTCGGCCCCGCTTTGGGGAACGGCCAAGTTCGGATTGGAATTTTTGTCGATAGGCGGATTGCAGTTCGGCGCGGGATACGGATACCATTACAACGCCGCCGTCCAGGCGCATAACGTAAACCTCTCCGCAAGCATGAGATTTTAGGACTGTTTTCTTTCTTCATTCTTCATTCTTAATTCTTAATTATTTTACCGTTTGCTTTTTCCCAAAATGTATGCAACACTCCCCCCTGCGGCACCCTTGGAGGCCGCGTAACGAAAATAAAAGGCGACAAAATGGCAAAAATTGAAATATCGGCCGGGTCGCGGAATGCGGGCGGCAAGGGGGCTGCGCGCAAGGTCCGCAACGCCGGAAATATCCCCGCCGTCATATACGGCGGCAAAACCGCCCCCGCGGCGATAGAGTTAAAGGGGAAGGAATTCGAAGAGCTGGTCAAAAAACCGGGGCTTCGCACGAAACTGTTCGTCATAACCATAGGCAAGGACAAAGAGCACGCGATGCTTGCCGACATTCAATATCATCCCGTGAAAGACAACCCGACGCATGTGGATTTCAAGCGCGTCGACGTTGCGAATCCGGTCGTTGTTAATGTTCCGTTGAATCTGCTTAACCGCGAATCGTCGCGCGGATTGAAAATGGGCGGCGCGCTTAACTTTGCGACGCGAAGCGTGACTTTGATCGCGAAGGTCGACGACATACCGGAAAAAATCGACGTCGATCTGACGGATTTGGGAATCATGGACACGGTTCACGGCCGCGACCTTAAAATTCCGGATGGCGTTAAGCTCGGGTTGCATCAGGCGGACCTTGCGTTCTTGACTATCACGGGCAAAATGAAAGAGGAAGTCGAAGTCGCCAAACCTGCGGCGGCGACTGCGGCGGCGGCGCCAACTGACGCGAAAGACGCGGCGGCCGCGCCGAAAGAAGCGGACAAAAAACCCGAAGCCAAAAAGGATGATAAGAAATAATTAGCAAATAGCAGGTAGCAGGTAGCAAATAATGTTAAAGGTGGGGCGGGTTTTTATAAAACCCGCCTTTCCTGTTTGCAAAGCAAACAGGAAACGTCATTGCGAGGAGCCCAGAGGGCGACGCGGCAATCAATAATGATTGGATTGCTTCCCCCTTCCTTCGTCGGGGTCGCAATGACGAGTTATAGGTTGTTTGCTTCGCAAACAAGGTGTGTTTCATAGAAACACCCCCCACCACTAATAATTGCTAATTGCTAATTAATAAAAAACGCGCGTAAGAGCGTTTTTATTTCATTCCCCGC
>JAISSM010000068.1 GCA_031273075.1 Rickettsiales bacterium | reverse complement strand
TTCATTCTTCATTCTTCATTCTTCATTGCGCTTGCCGCGCCGGCCCGCGCCGCAAGGTCTCCGCAAATTGACGGCACCCCGTTTGTAAATGTGGAATACGAGCCCGGTCGGCACATAAGCGTGATCGGGAACATCAGCGGCGAATATGTGAAGGGCGAAACTCCGTCGAATAGGGGCGGCGTGATAATGAACACCGGCACTATGGGAAATATAAAGGTGACCGGTGAAATTCTCTCGAACTGGGCGGGAATAACAAGTGCGATGGACACGCCCGACTCCGTTTCGGCGTACGGCGGGGCGATTTACAATACGGGAATGATCGGAAGCGTAAATATTTCATCCTCCGGCGGATTCAAATTGAACGTTGCGACTTCCGACAGCGGCAAAGCGTATGGCGGCGCGATTTATAACGCCGGCACGATCGGCGCGATAAGCGCGTCGTTTATCCAGAATTCCGCCCACGCCGGCCCGACGGGCGAAGCGTACGGCGGCGCGATTTACACCACGAGAAACCTGCGCTTTCTTGCCGCGGATAATGATTTGTTGTTCAGCGGCAATACGACGGTCGACAGCCGCGGAACGATAGGCAACGCGATCTATGTCGGCGACGACCAAGGCATCGACGGCGTGAAATTGACGTTCGAGGCGCTGGAAAACAGAAAAATAATCATGAACGACCAAATAGACGGGGCGATAGGATATGAATTGGAAATCATCGGCGCTGGCGAAGTTTCGCTGAATAACCCCGTGTTTATGGCGGAAACCGTCAGGGTGACGGCCTCGACGCTTACTTTGGGGACCAGCGGGGGCGAAAACGGATTGTTTTGGTCGAAGTGGGAAAAACTTTACGATCCGTCCGACCTGTCCGTCACGAATTTGATCATTGAAAGGGGCGGCGCGGTGGAGCTGAAATATTCGTCTCAGCAAACGGTGTGGCTGGCAAGCCTTACCATGCGGGGCGGAAGCACCCTGACTTTGGGGACGGGCCATACCAACGGGGTCTCCCTTAATTACGATTCGGACGCGGGCAAGATCGGCGAATTTACCTTTGTCGGAAAAAACACAATAAAAACCAACGACACGCATAACGGCACGATGAATTTCGGCCAGTCGCCCCTGAATTTTTCCATTACGTCGAGCGTGGAGCGCAACGATACGCTTTTGACCATAGACGGAAGCGCGAATATCAGCGGCACCGAAAGAATCAACATACGCATCCCCGGCACGACCAGGCTGTTCTCGGGCGATAAAATAAACTTGATTGCGCTGACCGGGCCGACCGGGTCAAGCGGCAATGTTATTATTTGTACGCAGTGCGATGCGTTGACAAAGATGTTCCCCGCGAACAAGGTGACGGCTACTCAGGGGGCGAGCATAATATTCGATTACGACCTTAAACTGTCCGACAACAACAGGGAATTGGTCGCGACCTTAAAGAACGGGCGGCTGAATCCGCAGATGAAATCTTTAAGCGAAGGGAATATAGCGTCGGTGGCGTTTGTGAATCAAGGCGCGAATCTTGCGGCGGGCGCGGGGATAATAAACGCGGTCAGAAGCGCGATAGGCGGCCGGAATCAGCCGAACAACGCGGCGTCGTTCAGCGCGGCGACGGCGGGCGTGTCGCGGTATGAAACGGGATCGCATGTGAACGTGACGGGATTGTCTCTTTTGACCGGATTGGCGGCGAGATTGTCGCGCCGCGCCACGGTCGGCGCGTTCATCGAATACGGGATAGGAAAGTACGGCGCGTATAACGACACGGACATGGGCAAAGTGGACGCGGACGGCGACGCGAATTATTACGGGCTTGGATTGATCGGGCATTATCGGTTCGGCCGCGGGATGTACGCGGAGGGAACGCTGCGCGCGGGTTCCGTCAAGAACGGCTATAAAAGCGAAGACTTTATCGGGGTGCCGGAGGGCGTTGAGTATGATTCTTCGACCATGTATTTCGGCGGGCACGTGGGCGTCGGATATATAGAGAGATTAAGGCGGGTGTATTCGATACTTGATTCGTCGATAAAGTATTTCGCGACGATGCAGTCGGGGCACGATGCGAAACTGTCTTCGGGCGAAACGATTCAGTTCGACGACATTTGGACGCATCGGCTTCGCGCGGGCACAAGGCTTGTGCTCGGAACTTCAGTGCATCGGCCGTATACGGTCCCGTCGGACGGAATAGTGTTGAACAAATTCACGATAAGCGACGCGGTGGTAAGGCCGTTCATAGGGGCCGCGGCGGAGTACGAGTTCGGGACGACCGCGGACGCGAAAATCTATAAGATCGGCGTTCAGGCGCCGGAAATAAACGGACCGTCCGGTCTGGGCGAGGCGGGGCTTATCATAGAAAACGAAATGTTGTCTCTTTCGCTTGCCGGGGAAGGATATATAGGCGCGCGCCAGGGATTCGGCGCCACCCTCCAATTCCGTTATAGGTTCGAGATTTAATGATAAAGTACGCGCCGCTTTGCGGCGCGACATCCATTCTTCATTCTTCAATCTTCATTCTTCATTGGTCGGATTGAGTTTTCCTCTGTTCAAGATACTTCAGCCCCCACTCGCCCATTATATCAAGTACCTTGGCCAGATCCCGGGCCAGCGGCGTCATCGAATACTCGACGCGCGGCGGCACTTCGGCATAAGCTTTGCGCGAAACCAAACCGTCGGCCTCGAGCGAGCGAAGATTCTGCGCCAAAACTTTTTGACTGATACCTTCTATGTTTTTAAGAATATCTCCAAAGCGGCATACTCCGTGGGACAATTCCCATAAAATCAACAGCTTCCATTTTCTGCCGACAAGCCCGACTGTGACTTCGGCCGGACAGATATGCGAATTATTTTCTGGCAACATGATTCGACTCCTGCATATTGTGATAAAACTCCGCCGTTATGTCAAGGTTTGGACTTGACATAACGACAGGAGGCCGGGTTGGCAAATTTCCTTGCCGGCGCGGGGCAGGGGATCAAGCCGCGCGCCGGTCGGGAAATTTTGGCGGGATTGCTCCCGCCTTTGTCATTGCCCGCGATGCGGACAGTGACGCTGACCTTCTCTGTTTTTATCATAGCATTGACGAAAGATAAATGCAAGCAGATTTTTCATAAGTCCTTGATTTTATTGGTTTATTTTTGGTTTCAAACTAACCTTTCGGTGACAATTCATTGAATTCGCCGCCCACGCCATTGTCATTCCCGCTGTCATTCCCGCGCGAAGCCTCGGCTGCGAAGCAGACGGGCGACACATTCATTCTTAATTGCCAAAACTTCCCCGCCTCCCCGATTCGCCAAATCTTAATCGCCGCGCTTTTTATAGTTGGCGCAAAAATCGTCTATGTTGTGAATATCATCCTTTCTCGTACAGGCGTTTCTGATAAAAGCGTCATCATCCCCCGTTACCTTAAAACGAGCAAACGCAAAGGAGGTGCCCGCTAAAATTAAAATTATTTTACATCCCGAAGCCGACCGTCTTGTCCAGCCTCTTGAGCTCGATTTCTTTGGCAAGCATTTTTATCAATTCGAACTGATCGGTTATCCCCATGATTTGGGCGTTCTCTTTTACGACCGCGAAATCTCCGGGCGTCAATGATTTCAATTCGTGGATCGCGGACGCCGGTTGAATTTCCTGTCCGAAAAAGTGCTTGAACGCGGCGGCGGCCTGTCCGGGCTTCATATAGTCGTATTTGACTTTGAAATTAAACCTGCGGAACGCCGCCGTGTCTATGGAATTGGTCAGATTGCTCGTGCAGACGAGCGGATACTCGTTCTCTTCCATATGCGTCAGCATTTCGTTGACGCCCGTGACTTCCCATTGGCGCACCGCGCGGTTGCGGTCTTGCAAAAAGCTGTCGGCTTCGTCGATTATAAGCATGGCTTTTTTATCTTTGGCGATTTGGAACGCGTCGGCGATATTCTTTTCCGTTTCGCCGATGTATTTGTCCAACAGATCGCTTCCGCGCTTTCTGATGACCGGAAGCCGCATTTTTTTCGCCAAATATCTGGCGTATACGCTTTTGCCCGTGCCGGGGACGCCGTATAAGAACAAAGAGAAGTTCATTTTCTTCAATGAGATTATGCGATCGGAAAGCATTTCCAGATCCATGTCGGTGTTCAATAGGGACGGATCGAAAAATTCCAGCCGGGGGTCGTCGTTTTTTTTGACATAGCCGTCGGTCGCGCTCAACAGGGATTCTATCGTTGGTTCAAGCGTTTTTTCGTCGCCGACAAGTTTGGCCCCCGCGATGGCCGTCTCGATAAAGCTTGGCGGCAGGTCGTATCGTTTTGCCAGCCGCGCGATGACCGCGTCGGGAACCGCGAAATCTTTTTTTACGGAAATATTCTTCCAAATATTTTTCGTGGCGTCTTCGTCCGGCTTTGGGATTTCGGGCGTGTACATGAACCTTCTTATGTACGCGGGCTCTATATAGTTGATGACATTGGTCGTCCATATGGTCGGGACTTTGTTTTTTTCAAGAAGATTGTTGATGAACAGTTTTGAATTGGCCTCTTTCCCTTCGAACGGTCCGTTGAAGAATATGTCGTCGGCCTCGTCGAATACGAGTATCACGCCGGCCTGATCCCCGAACAGGCTTTGTATCATCGCCAGTTCCGCAATGCGGTCGCCTTTCTCCGCGTGGGTTTTGCCGTCCGCCACGGAATAAAGGTCCGCGCCGGTTTCAGAGGCCAGCGTCTTGGCCATCTCGCTTTTTCCGGTTCCGGGGGCGCCGCGCAGAAGGATGTTCACCCCGGTCGTCTTTTTATCCAGCGCGTTTTTAAGCAGGTTTTTGCAATGGTCGTAGATTTCATGGATATATTTGAAATCGTCGGGGGAAAGGGACGCCGTCTGTTTTTTTCTCAAAATGAATTCCAGGATCTCTTTCTTCGTTTCGTGCTTGCAGCTGATTATGGAGCGGAATTTTCTGCTTAATGAAATATAATTTTCGACCTCGGCTTCCCAGGCCAGAATCCCTTTTTCAAAACAGGGGCTTTCCGGGTCGAGAAAGTCGTCGACCTGTTCGGGGCTGGAGTTCGTGATCAATGCGATCGCGTCCTTGTTCTCGGTGTTTATATAGAAGTTGCCGAATTCGCAAAACGCCTCCCAAAGAGAGCCGAGCACGGCCCCGCCCTTGAAAGAATGGATCATGAATCGCAGGATTTCGCGCATGCCCTGATCCACGTCGAAAATATCGAACACAAGCTCGAACCGTTTGTTGATGCGCTTCCATTCGGCCTCGACATCGCGGCCTTTCGTTTCCAGATTCACAAGCGCGCGCGCCGCTTCCAGTGTATACGGAAGAGTTGTGTTCGGTATGACCGGCGGGGGCGGGGCGATTGATTTTCTGATCATATCCTGGGCTTCTTTGATATTTTCAGGGTTGAAAAAATCGTCGTCGTGATTATTGAACCAGTTAAGCACCTGATTCCTGATTTTGATCGGCACCCTCGGCCTAAGCCCGTTTCCAAGATAGCGCAAAACGATCAGCTGTAAATCGTCGATGTTGTTTTCCGAAGGATTCTCTGTTGCCATTGGCGCCGCCGATTTTGTTACACGCCCTCCGCATTCTTACGCCTGAAACTATAGCACAAATTAAATACGAGTCAAGTTTTATGGTAATGCCGGGCCGGGGAATATTTGTGTTTTTTACCTCCCCGCCTGTGCGAATCAATGGGTCGGTTGGGGATATTTTTCCGGGAATAGAACTTGACCGATGTTTGGAACGACCCAAACATTCCCATCCGTGAAATTCAAGCGTAAACTTAATTGGAGAAAGATACGTGGCCGCGCCACCCGTAGCGTCGCAGACGCGAAGGGTGGTGGGTGTTGAGGGACTCGAACCCCCGACCCCTTCGATGTGAACGAAGTGCTCTAACCAGCTGAGCTAAACACCCGGAACTTAAACCGACCGATTATAATAATTCCCTGCCCAAAGTCAACCCGACAATTACCAATTATAAATTATCAATTATTAATTATTAATCCAATTCGGTCGCGCTTTGCGCGGTCTTATCAAATAATTGATTTATAATTAATAATTTATAATTAATAATTATTACCTGCTATCTGCTAACTATAAAGACGCCCCGCTTGTCGGCGGTCTTGACGACGAGATCTTTGTCTATGACCATGCAGTGCTTCGCGTCGACGACTATGCCGGCCAGTTTCGCATCCGCGACCGCGTTCACGGTATCCGGCCCGATCGCCGTGGTATCCAGCCGAAGATCCTGATTCGGCTTTACCATTTTGACCAAAACGCCGCCTTTCTTTTTATATCCCTTTCGCAGTTCCGCCACGCGATCCAGCATCCGCGCGGTTCCCTCCGCCGCCTCCATCGCCAAAACCTGCCTGTGCACGGCGACGCTGTGCCCGATGTCCATTTTGCCTATGACTTTTGAAACTTCGATTCCGCGCTCTATATCGGCCAAATCGCTTTTGCCGGGCTTTGCCTTGGTCCAAACGCCGGCCGCCTCGAACGTCATGGACGGACACAAATCCTGTGGCGCGAGGATGCGAAACCCCAGCCTTTCGATTTCGCCCGCGAACGCGGACAGCATGGAATCATAGCCCTTTTGATTCTTTATGATCCGCGCGAACATGAAAACGGACGAAAGATCGGGGCGGATATCCGCCAAATTCGGATGCCCGAGAGAGCCGGTCATGGTGATGTCGCGAATGCCCAGACGCCGAAGTGTCTTTATCACGCCCCCCGCCTGACCCAAACGCGCCCACAGATCGGGCTTCAATAAGGGATCGCAAAAGTTCTTGATCCCGATCACGAAAACGTCGAACCCCCGGCGCCTTAAATCCCCGACGACGACGAACGGTGCGCGCAAAGCGCCCGCCACGACCGCTATTTTTCCCGATGCGACTATTTTTTTCATGGTTGGATTCTAATATTTTTTGTGATAAAATACAAGCGTGAAAGGATTTTTTATCGCTTTTATCGCGGGGATTTCGCCTTGCTTTGGACTTTGCGCGAGATACGACGCGTTTGCGGACGAAGTCCGGGACGGACTCGACCATGTGGCGGTCAACGCGCGTGGAGAGGCTTCGGACGGCGAATTGGGCAAAAGCGTTTACACGGCCAAAATCGAGAACGCGGATGGAATCGACATATTCATACCGACGACCAATTACGTGCGCATGGGCGTTGGCGCGAACCTTGGATTTGGAAGCAAGAAATTCGACATAGGCGGCAAAGACACCGGCTTTGAATGGGGATTGAAGGAACAGTTCGCGGTCGGATGGAACCTGTCGTCCATGTTCAGGACGGAAATCGGCTGGGGGCGCGAGGACATGCGGTTCGCGGGCGATGACGAAACGGTTTTGACGGGCAGGGCGGAAGCGAACATAAATATCGCGCGCGCGTCGGTGATTATGGACCTTGCGCGAAGATACGTGCTTCGGGGCGACGTGACGTACAGAAAAAGATTGGTCCCGTTCATCGGACTTGGCGCGTCGGGCGGATATGCGGATTTTGAGGACGCGGACGCGTTCGAGGGACATTCCGGCTGGGTTGCCGGCGGCCATGGAATGATCGGATTGGGCCTTGCGTTTTCGGAAACGAACGCGCTGGACGTGACCGTTATGTACGAGATCCTTTACGGAAAGGATATTGCGTGGCATGAGGACGCGGGATATATAGGCAACGCCGGCGTCACGCTGTCATGGAGATCGAGCTTTTAATTTAATGAAGAATGAAGATTGAAGAATGAAGAAAGACAACTTATGTTTATTAAAAAGCGAAACCTTTGCGATAAGAATTGTGAAGCTTTATAATTATCTGAAAGATAACAAAAAAGAATTTGTCTTATCAAAGCAAATATTGCGATCCGGGACCAGCATAGGGGCTAATATTTCCGAATCCGAGTATGCCATAAGCAGAGATGATTTCATATCGAAAATGCACATAGCGGTAAAAGAATGTTCGGAGACCCTTTTTTGGTTAAAATTATTAAAAAATACGCAATATATAAGCCAAAAAGAATTCGACAGTATAAATCAAGATTGTGACGAGATTTGTAAAATACTCGTCGCCTCGATAAAAACCGCAAAAAACAAGAAAGGAAAAGATAAAAAATGAAATTGCGAACATTGCTTTTTTCATTCTTCATTCTTCAATCTTCATTCTTCATTACATCGTCGTATGCCGACGTGAAGTATTACGTCGGAAAAGACGGAAGCCCGAACGAGCGTGACGACGACTATGCGGAAAATTTCAAACGGTTTTATATTTACGGCGGATACGGCCTCGCGTTTGCGAACAGCTTTGACAAGGTCGCGGCGGATTCCGCCGAAGGCGGCCCGGTGTTCGGGCTTGGCGCGCGGTTTACGGAAACGATTCGGGCGGAATTGGCGTATGAAAGATTGGCGGCGGACTATAAATTCGCGGGCGATAAAATCGCGGGCGGCGAACACTTCGGATTTTTGAACTTTATATTCGACGCCAAATTGCCGGAAATGTACAGACTGTTCAAAACGACGCCAATCGTCCCGTTCGTGGGCTTTGGCGCGGGCGCGGGATACTTGGACGCGACCGTGAACGACGATCCCGCGAAGCTTGAATTAAAACGGAGGGCGGCCTTGGCGTATAATTTCATCGGCGGCTTTTCGATAGAGATCAATGAAACGATAGCGCTCGTCGCTTCGTATAAATACATAAAAACGCTGCCGGACGAATTAAGACATGAAAACGGTGCCGCGTATATTGAAAAGTTCGACCCGGCGGGGCGTGTGGTCGCGGCGCATTTCAGAATAAGTTTTTAGACGGCTTGCCGAAACATTGGGGGAAAAATCATGAAAAAGAAAAAAACGACCGGCCCGAAAAAAAAGACCGGACCTGCGGATAAGAACGGCGCGAAGAAGAAACCGCCGCGCTCCGTCGTCCGTTTTCTTTTGACCGCATCCGCGGCCTTGATTGCGGCGGCGATATCGATCCCGTATTTGATTGCCCCGAACGCGTCCGGGTTTTCGGACGGAACGGGGGCGGGGGTGGTGTCGTGCCGCTAGATGAAAATGCGCGGCGGACGCGAAAAATATTATGGACGGTCCTTGGCATAAACTTCGGATTTTTTATAGTGGAGGTCCTGACCGGGTGGATTTTTCAAAGCCTTGGGGTGACGGCCGACGGATTCGACATGCTTGTGGACGCGGTGTGCCAGGGCCTGTCGCTTTTGGCCATAACAAGATGCGCGTGCTTCAGAAGATACATAGTGAACATTTCCGGAACGGCGCTGTTTATCTCGGCGGCGATGGGCTTGGGCCTTGTCGTCGAAAGATTGTATTCGCCGGTCATGCCGAATTATTTGGGAATGATGGTGATATCGGCGATGGCGTTCGCGGGGAATTTCATATCTTTGGCCCTTTTGCAGAAATTGGAATCGAAAACGTCGAATATTAAAGCGGTCATAATATGTTCGTCGAAAGATTGCCTTGTGAACTTGGGGATAATATTGTCGGCGGTGCTGGTGTGGCTGTTCGATTCCCAGGTGCCGGATTTGGTGATAGGGGCGATAGTGTTTGTATTGGTAATGCGCGGGGTAAAAGAAGTATTTGAATTAAAACGGGAAAAATGTCCCATCCACGATATATAAGTTCCCATCCATCGGAGGGGTGGCCCGAAGGGCCGGGGTGGTTTTCCAAGCCCGCAGAACCACCCCGTCTTGCTCGCCGATGGCTCGCAATTCACCCCTCCGATGGAGGGGAACTTTGACTTTCTTCATTCTTCAATCTTAATTCTTCATTAAAAAAACGGCCTTTCGGCCGTTTTTTATTTATCTTTCCTGTGGGCGTCGATATACTTGACCGCGTCGCCTACGGTGGCCATTTTGCCTGCGTCTTCGTCCGGAATAGTGATGCCGAACTGGGTTTCGACCTCCATAACGAACTCCACAACGTCAAGGGAATCCGCGCCCAAATCATTGACAAAGGTCGCTTTTTCCGTGATTTTATCCTCGCTTACGCCTAATTTGTCCTTAATTATGGCCTTTACTTGTTCAAAAGTATTCATCTGTGTTTTCCTTTGTTATGTTATCTTTTCGCGCCACGAACGGCGCAACATTGGGAAATATAACAAATTATCCCCCTGATGTCAAGATAACCTAAGTCGACTGTGGACTGTTGACTGTGGACTTGTTATTGCCCAAGCCCGGCCGGGGTAAACCGCCCGATGTTGTTGACCAGCTCTTCAAGCGCGTTAAGTTCCACGGCGGCGGGGATCGGGGTCTCGTCCGGGTCTATCCAAACCTGGGGCAAATCCTTGTCCCGAAGTATCTTTTTTTTCGTGATTTTGCCGCTTTTGTCCGACCAAACTAGAAGCGCGGTTTTATTGCCGTATGTCAAAGGAAGCGGCCCGCGATAGTTTTCGTCCGCGCCGTAATAGATCCAAACCGCATCGCCGTGAATGGTCTTTGCCTGGGGGGATCCGAACACCCGTTGAAGATCGGCGGTCGTCTTCAAGGCCGCGACTTCGGCGTCGAGCTCCTTGGGAAACACAAACCCCCGCTGTTTGGTCTGAAACACACATCCACCCAGCACCAAAACTACAAAAATAAGACACTTACTCACCATAATTGTTCATTGTTCATTGTTAATTATTAATTGTAAATTTCCCACTACGTGGAAACCCGACCGGCACCGTCTGGCCTTGGGCCGCGCGGTGGGCAAGCCACGGTTTGAAGTCGTCCAATTGGGTGGTGCCGCGCCCGGTGGTCCAGCAAAGTCCGTCTTTCTTGTTGAAGAAAGCGGCGTCCATCGTCCAGGTCCTCTCCGCGTTGTATTTTTGAAGAATGACGCCTTTGCCGCGCGACATTTCCGGAATCTCGTTCGCCGGGAAAATCAATAATTTGTCGTTGCTTCCGGAAATCGCGACGTATTCGCCGGAAACGACGCGGCAGAGAACGGCCCCGTTTTTTTCATCGACGTTCATTATTTGGCGTCCGCTTTTGGTCTGGGCCGCGCAGCTTTCGCCCGAAACTATGAACCCGACGCCGTGCCGCGACATGACCAGATATTTGGCCTGGAAGTCCAAAACGAAAGTAGAGATTATGTCGGCCGCGCCGATGTCGGCCAAAAGCCGGACCGATTCGCCGAATCCGCGCGCGCCCGGAAGATCGTTCGCGGAAAGGGTGTACATCTTGCCGTTGGACGCGAAAACGTTGATTTTGTCCGTCGTCATGCAGTGGAAAGCGCGCAAAAGTTCGTCGCCTTCCTTGAACTTTATGTCGGCCGCGTCCAAATCGAGATGCCCGGTCGCGGCGCGTATCCATCCCATTTTCGACATTATGACGGTGCGCGGCTCTTTTTCTATGAAATCTTCGGCGGTGACTTCGGCCTCCTCGCTGGCGTCCATCCATTCGGACCTTCGGCGGCCGAGCGGCGTGGACTTTGCGAAGGCCTTTTTAACGTCGGCGAACCACGACTTGATCTTTTCGTTCTGTTGGTCCTCCGATTTAAGAAGGGATTGAAGCTTTTTCATCTCTGATCGCAAATCCTTGTCCTCTTTTTTGATCTCCATTTCTTCAAGCTTGCGCAAAGAGCGAAGGCGGGTGTTCAAAATCGCCTCTACCTGCGTATCCGAAAGTTTGAATTCTTTTATAAGCGCGTCTTTCGGATCGTCCTCGTTCCGGATTATTTCGATCACTCGGTCAAGGTTCAGATAAACGACGAGAAGGCCGCCCAGGATTTCAAGCCGCCGGACGATGTTGTCAAGCCGCCATTGCGTGCGGCGGCGAAGGACCGTCTTTTGGTGCGCTATGAATTCGTTCAGAACTTCGCCGATTTTCATGACGCGCGGCCCCCCGGCGGAATCGACCGCGTTGAAGTTCATGTTGAAATTGCTTTGCAGATCGGTCGCGGCGAAAAGATGCGCCATGATCTTGTCCGGATCGACGGTCCGAACCTTGGGCGTTATGACGATTCGCACGTCGGTCGTGGATTCGTCGACGATATCCTCGATCAAGGGCAATTTTTTCGCGTCGATAAGTTCCGCGATCTGTTCGATAAGCTTTTGCTTTACGACGCCGTACGGAATCTCGGTTACGACGATCTGCTAGGCGCCGCGCTCCAGATTTTCAACCGTCCAGCGCGCGCGGATGCGGAACACGCCGCGCCCGGTGTCGTAATTTTTCACGATCTGGTCGAAATGGTCGATGATCACGCCGCCGGTCGGGAAATCCGGCCCGACAAGTTTGCGCATTATCTGCGCCGTGGAGGCGTTCGGCTTGTCGATAACAAGGGAAAGGGCGTCGCAAACTTCCGCGACGTTGTGCGTGGGAATGTTGGTGGCCATGCCGACCGCGATGCCCATGGCTCCGTTCGCGAGAAGGTTCGGGAACGCGCCGGGCATGACGCGCGGCTCCAAAGTCGTGCCGTCGAAATTCGGGATCATGTCGACGCCGTCCTCGTCAAGGCCGGTTGCGATCATCATGGCCGCTTCGGTAAGCTTTGATTCGGTGTATCGGTACGCGGCGGCGCCGTCGCCGTCGATGTTGCCGAAGTTTCCCTGTCCGTTGACGAGCGGATATCGCACGGAAAAATCCTGGGCCAGGCGCACCATGGCGTCGTATACGGAAATGTCGCCGTGCGGGTGGAAATTGCCCAGAACGTCGCCGACGACGGCGGCGCATTTGCGGAAACCGGCGTTCGGGCCGAGTTTTTGGCGAAGCATGGAATAAAGGATGCGGCGATGCACGGGCTTAAGCCCGTCGCGCACGTCGGGCAGGGCGCGGGCGACTATGGTGGAAACGGCGTACGACAAATAGCGTTCGGATAACGCGTCGCTTAGTTGCTGAGTTGAAATATTTTCGACAATGCCCGGCATACCGGGCAATATAAATTATTTTCCCCAACGGCGCAACGAAAAAATAATCGGAGGGCCGGTGGTCCGCT
>JAISSM010000058.1 GCA_031273075.1 Rickettsiales bacterium | reverse complement strand
GGACTGTTCGTTCTGGCGGAGCCGATGATAGGAATACTGTTCGGACGCGGGGAATGGACGCAGGCGGCGACGATCGCGGTCGCGGAGGTCATAATGATACAGATCTTCACGCTTCCGATAATGACGTCGGGACAAATCTATCTTAAAACGTTGTACGCGTCGGGCGATGTGAAAACCCCGGTGAAAATCGGCGCGGCGACGCTGGCCCTTTCGGTCGCCTTTATGATATTGTTGGTCGGCCAAATCGGATATTTAAGCGTGCCGACGGGAACGTTGATCGGCGGCGCCGTAAGGAACCGGTGGCTTTGCCTTGCGTGCAAACGCCGCGGCCTTTACGGAAGGGATTCGGGAACTCTGATCGCGACGGCGGCGTTTTTTGGCCTGTCCGTTGCAATGGGCGCGGCCTTGTTTTTTGCAAAGCCGCTTGTCACGGGCCCGCTCGCGCTTGCCGCGGCGGTATTTGTTTCGGCAATAATATATTTGCCAATCGCTTTTCTTTGTGATAAAATCATACCGAGAGGCTAGTTCTTGGGGGTTTTGCATGAAAAAGTTGTTGTATCTTTTGGCGTTGCCCGTTTTAATCACCGCGTGTCAGGACGGATCGGACTTTTTCGGAACGCCCGGAACGGACGGATCGTTAAGCGAGACGATTGCGGAAGATTACGCCGCGTCCAATATAACCCAGGGGGTCCGGCTTCAGAACAAGGACCTTGTGTACGCGGGCCCGCGCTATTATGTCGGCGATCCGTATAAGGTGGAGGACGTCCCGTATACGCCGGCCGAAGATTATTCTTACAGCCAGACCGGGATCGCGGGCATAGTCCCCGTGGATTTGAACGGCACGCCGACGACGAACGGCGAGAAATTCGACACGAACGCGATGGTCGCGACAAGCAAGGTGCTTCCGCTTCCGTCCATAGTCAAGATCACGAATTTGGACAACGGCCAGACTTTGGTCGCGCGCGTGAACAACCGCGGCCCGTTTGTGAACGGCCGCCTTATGGACGTGTCTCCGGCGGCGGCGCGGAAATTGGGAATGGTGGGGCAGACGAATGTCCAGGTGCAGATATTGAAGGAAGAATCGCAGATGGTCCGGGATTTGACCTTGGGCGTGCCGGTGACGGTGAAACAGGAACCGGCGGAGGCGCCGCAAACAAGAACGCGGGCAACCGAAACTTCGGCGTCGGGCCCGACCGGTCCCTATACGGTCCAGGCCGGGGCGTATTATTCGGAGCACAGCGCGGACGCGGTGGCAAGCAAGCTTACGGACATAGGGGACGTAAGGATCGTGCCGGAAGGCGGCATGTTCAAAATACAGTTTTTGGATCTTTCTCCCGAAGAGGCGCGGCGCATTCTCGACCGCCTTAAATCGGAGGGCGGCGTCGACAGGCCGGGACTTATCCTGAACGGCCGCTGGCTTAACCCGAACAGCATATAAAAATCCAACACTTTTGTCATACCGCGGTTTAACCGCGGTATCCAGTAATAAGTACGCGGGGCAACGCCCCGCGACAATAATTGTTCATTATTGATTAATGATAATTGGCGGCGCGGGCGGAGAATGTTGGGCTGCTGGTTTCCCCCTGACCCGCTGGCAAATCCGCCCGCCCGCCGTGGGCATTATAAATTATTAATTATCAATTATCAAATTTTGTGATATGTGATATGAAGGTACGAATCCCGAATCGCGAATCCCGAATCCCGTATCGCACTATTTCAGAATCAAATAAAGATTATGCCAGAACGACCGCGTGTTGTTGTTGCGCCAGCATAATATTCCGACGACGGTTATAAGCGGCATTGTGGTGATCGCTCCGAACAGGCAAAGCATCACGGCCCACAGATCGCCCGACAACGCCTTTATGTTCCGCTCGCGCGGCGCGTGCTTTACGGCCAGAAACGCGGTCGCCGCGACCGCCGCCCCGAATCCTATGAGAATGGGGGCCGATTCGGTCATCGCGAACAAAACGAACGCCAGCGCCGAGGAAAGCCGCATGAACCATTTCATATATCTGTAATGATTGTCGAAAATCCAATCCGCGGGCTTGAAATTCCGGAACACGAAAATGACGGCGCCAAGCGCGGCTATGCAGGCCAAAGACGAAAGGTGTACGACCCCCAGGCGCCCCAATTGCCCGAATCGGAAGAACTCCGGCTGAAGCGTTATCGCGATCGAAAGCGCGAACATCGCGATCGTAAGAAGGTTTATCGGGCCGAAGCTTCGCCGTCCGAAAAATCCGGCGGCCGCGCCGAACATGACGGCCGTGATCCGAAGCGCGATGAAATTGAACTGTTGTATCGCGCCCGCCGCGAACAGGGCGGTCGAAACGGCAAGCGCGCCGATTTTGATCCACGTTTTTGTTGCGCGGTCCGTTTTCTGCCACGCTTTCGGAAGGCGCGGATTCTGTTCGTAAAGCCTTGCCGCCGCGTCTTTGCAAAGCGCGAACAGAACGGCCGCCTCAAGGTACGGAAGAAACCCGAACCCGTCGCGTATGACGGCCCAGTTGCCGTTGTTAAGGATTATCCACGCTATGATCGCGCACTCCGCGATCCACGCGAAATTATAGTCGCGCGATTTTTTCGCCGGGAAAAACAGATTCGAAACGTCCGGCGCGATTTTCCAAACCGCAAGGTATATCGGAAGCGCCAGGACCGCGGTCCAAAAAAAACCCGGCGCGAGAAGCGCGGCGTTGTTGAAGCTTGTGATTGCGGATTGAACTATCTCGTGATTCATATTGCTTTCCCGGACCTTGGGGTATACTATTATATCCGTGCGGAAAAGACAAGATATTTTTACGGTTCTTGGCGGGCGCGTCGGGATGACGGACGCGGGCGGATACAAAACGACGTCGGACGCGGTGTGGCTCTCGAAGGCGGTTTCGGCAAAGCCGATGATGACGGCGCTTGACGTCGGCGTCGGTCCCGGCGGCATGTCGCTTTGCCTTTTGGACAGATTCCCGAAATTGAAAATCACGGGAATCGATGTTTCGGAAAAGATGCTTTCCGACGCGGAGACGAACGCGTCCCTCAACGGCCGGGAGTTGGAGCTTATCCATGCGGACATATTGAAATGGAAAACGCCGCGCCTGTTCGACCTTGTCGCGACGAACCCGCCGTACTTTAAGGGAACGCCGAGGCTTGACGGCGCGCATCACAACGCGGACATATATGCGTGGACGCGCGCGTGCGCGCGAAGATTGAAATGCCGCGGAGTTTTTTATTGCATAGTTTCGCCCGATTGCGTTGCGGCCGTAATCGCCGCGCTTTACGATTCGAAATGCGGGGGAATGGAGATTCGCCCGATATTGGGCGCCTCCGGCGCGATATGCCGCGTGATAGTGTCCGGCCGATTGGGCGTGAAAACCCCTTCGAAAATATTGATGCCGGCCGCTTAAATTCCCATTGACTTGGATAATTGCAAAAAGTATAATGGCCAAAGAGATGTATGGGGATAGAGGAGAGAACTATGCCAGCAAAAAAAATAAAAATCATTTCGGCGGACTTTGGACCGGTTGTGGCGGAACCTGTGAAGAAGGCGAAAAAATCGCAAACGCTGATCGGCTTCGCGTGGGTCTTGATCGTCGCGGCGACGATGCTTATGTGCCACGCGCTTCTTAAAACCAAAGGGGAGGGCGCGCCGGACCTTCCCGAATTGACGGAACAACCGCTTCCCGCGGACGACGTTGCCGCGCCTGTGCGCGCGATCGGGGCCGGGGGCGATTCGTCCGAATACCGCGAAGCGGGCAAACAGAAATTGCTGGACGGGGATATAGTCGGCGCGCTGAACGATTTCGCGCTGGCGGTGGAGGCGGATCCGAATCAACCGTTGAACTACATATACAGGGGCGAGGTGCTTATGTCCGGGAATAATTTCGACGCGGCGATTTCGGACTTTGACGCGGCGATAAGGATAGAGCCGTCGGTCATCGCGTATTACGACCGCGCGATCGCGAACATAAAGCTGGAAAACTTGCAGGCGGCGAAATCCGATTTGGACGACGCGGTCAATTCTCAGTACGTGTACCCGGAAACGCAGACCATAGCGATGCGCGACATATACGCGAAGCGCGCGCAGATAAATCTTTGGCTAAGGAATTGGGCGGACGCGGAAAACGATTACACTTCCGCGATAATGCAGAATATGGGAGAGCCGGATTGGAACGATTACACCGGCCGGGCCGAGGCGCGCACGAACATGGGCAATTTTGAAAACGCGGTCCAGGATTACGTTTCGGCCGTGACGATAATATCGGAAAGGATACAGAAGACGCCCGCGGAGGAAACGCGCGAGGGCATGTCGCGCCAGGCGATGGGCTTTTTTGAGAAAAGCGGCGCGCTGCGCGTGAAAATGGGACAGATGGATCTGGCGCTTCAGGACTTGGAGGCGGCGCACACGCTGGCGATCGCGCTTAACGATCTGGAGAATAAGAACCGCCTGCAGATCCTTATGTCGAGCATACAATAAAAAAAATCCCCGCTCCGCGGGGATTTTTTCAATGAAGAATTAAGAATTAAGATTGAAGAATGGATGTCGCGCTACGGGTCAAAGACCCTTCGCGCGTGCTTAAAAGCTTTCTTAATTATTATTTCTTATTTCTTTCTTCATTCTTCATTCTTAATTCTTCATTAACTAAAAACGCGCCGGTGGCGCGTTTTTATTCGACCCATCCTTTATTGCGCGCGGCGCGCGCGAGGGCGCGGATCGCGGACGCCCAAAGCGCGGCGTCTTGGTTTTCATCGAACGCGTGCTGATTCGGCGCCCGCCGCATTTCGCCGTATTTTTTAAGAACTTCAAGTTCATTGGCGCCGATGCGGCCGGACAAATACATCTGGGTCAAAAGCACTTCGACGTCGAGAAGCTCGCACGGGCGGAACCATGCGTCCGCGATGCGCCGTCCGAATCCGTTTTTGATCCGTCGGCACGATACGAACCAGAACCATAAATGTTCCGCGTCTGCGAAGGCGTTTTTTTCATCGCCGTTGTTGGTCTCAAGCCTATCCATGTCATCCTCCTTGGTTGACAATTGCGAACGAGTTAGCAAATTGTCTATACTAAAAGTCACTTGATAGCGTCAATTTATACAATCGACAATAGAACGCCACGCCAAAAAACCTTAGTAAAGTTCAACCATCCCTTGTTATGCGGCGATAAAGTTCCCCTCTATGGAGGGGTGGATTTTACGCGAAGCGTAAAAGACGGGGTGGTTGCGCAAACATGCAGAGCATGGCCCCTTCCCCTGGAACAGGGGAAGGATAGACTTTCTTATCGGCTTCGCCGATTAGAAAGTCTTGGTAGGGGTTAATTAACCCCACCCAACTCGCGCTAAGGCGATAAATCGCCAAGCGCTCGTATCCCGCTCCCTTTATTTTTCTCTTGACAAATATATTTTAAGTGTTATAATAGAGCAAAAGGAGTAAGAATATGAAACAAATGAAAATAATACTGTTGACTGTTGTCTGTGGACTGTGGACTGCGTCGGCGCATGCGTTCGACGACACGCGGTGCAGGGCGGCCGAATCGGCGCTGATATACGAATTGGAAAGCAAGGGCAGCGCCCAGGCGGAAACCATAGAGGACCACGTCCGCCACGCGCGCATTTACCGTGCGATGGTGAACCGCGGGTGCCCGCAAAATTCGGACATGTACAAACAATACTCGTACGGATCCTTGGACGCGGCGCGCGCGTTGGTCTATGTCGAAGGCTATACCGGCCGCGAAAAAGCGCGCTATGACGCGATGATAAAACGCGCGACCGGATTCTAAAAAATCCCCCAATGGGGGATTTTTTAATGAAGAATGAAGAATTAAGAATGAAGAAAGGCCGGACGGGTTGCTAGTTCTTCTTTACAAAAGCCGATGTTTTCTGCTAAACTTCAAACAACGGTTGGAGAGTGCATTGCGAAAATTAATTATTTCTTTCTTCATTCTTCATTCTTCATTCTTCATTGCGCCTTTGGCGCACGCTGCCGCCCGTCCGAATCCGTATCGCGCGGATCCGTATGCGAACGAATCGGAAATGCCGGTGCTTATACGCGCGCTTATCCAGGCGCGGCGCGCGAACGTCGCGAACAATGTCAAGACGACCCAGCCGCGCCAAACCCCGCCGAACCCGGGCGCATCGCAGGGCGCGTCGTACGGTCCGGCATGGTCCTGGACGGATCCCGCCGCGCCGCTTACGAAGTTTCAATACATAACGTACATTAAAAACGGCCAAAGCGGGGGCCGCGGCGATTGCGCGGACCGCTATGACAAATACGTCGCGTTCTTCAATCACGACTCGACGTTAAGCGGCCAGATTTCCGCAAAGGACGGCGGCCCGTCGGCCGGCCGGTTCGACGCGGTGTGCGACTTTTTGGGCTATGCGCATTGGTGCTTTGCGCTGGGGTTCGCGTACGGCCTTCGCGACCTTGACGATCCGGCGCGCGCAAGCGTCAATGGAAGCAGATGCCTTACGTACCAGGAATTTTGCGCGACCAGGAACAGGGCGCACGACACGACGAAAACCGACGACTATCTTTCGCGCATAATAGACGAGATCACGTTTTATCAGACAAGCATAAAGAACACGTCGAAGAACACGGTGGCGACGACGACGGAAACGAAGCAGGGCGCGTCCCTGGTCACGAGTACGAGCTGGCGCGTTTATGACACGGACAGCTGGGTCAGGGAGCAGATCACCGCGCAGGAAATGACCCGCCTCCTTTGCCGGTAATAAATTGCGATTGCATTGATGACTTTTTAGGGTATTATTGAGCGATCCGTTCCCATAGTTCAATCGGATAGAATAGAGGTTTCCTAAACCTTTGATGCAGGTTCGAGTCCTGCTGGGAACGCCACCAAATTTCTTAATCGGCGAAGGGGGACGATTCACCCCCGCGCTCCCCTTTGTCATACCGCGGTTTAACCGCGGTATCCAGTAATAAGGTGGGGTGTGTTTCTATGAAACACACCTTGTTTGCGAAGCAAACAACAAGGCGGGTTTTATAAAAACCCGCCCCACCTATATTGTATAATTTATCTGCTGCTTGTTTAAGGCGCTTTCACCCCCACGCTCTCCTTTGTCATACCGCGGTTTAACCGCGGTATCCAGTAATAAGGTGGGGTGTGTTTCTATGAAACACACCTTGTTTGCGAAGCAAACAACAAGGCGGCTTTTATAAAAAGCCGCCCTACCTAGGGCAAACAGGAAAGGCGGGTTTTATAAAAACCCGCCCC
>JAISSM010000063.1 GCA_031273075.1 Rickettsiales bacterium | reverse complement strand
GGTAGCGGCGCCGCCTCTTGACATTATCCGTTATGTATTATATAATACGTAATAAGTAAAGGCGTCGCAATGTCCAAATATATCGATATAGAACACGTCGGGATCATTCTGAAAGAAGAGTTTATGGAGCCTTTCGGATTGTCGATGAACGCGCTCGCGCGGGCGTTGGGCGTTCCGGCGAATTACATCCATGGCATAGTCCACGGGATCCGCGGGATTTCCGCGGGCATGGACCTTAGGCTGACGCATTATTTCGGTTTGACGCGCGGGTATTTTCTGAATTTGCAGAATCGATACGATATGCTTGCCGCCGCGCGCGAGATCCCCGCGTCGGAATTGGAAAGAATCATCCCGCTGATGACAGAGCGGCGCAAACGCGCCGATTCCCGCCTCTCGGCATAACGTCTTAATGATAATCCGTGATTTCGACGTTATGCGCGCCGTCCGCATTCCATTCAAAACAGATTCTATATCGGTCGTTTATTCTGACGCTCCATTGTCCGCGCCTTTTGCCGGACAACGCTTCAAGGCGGTTTGACGGCGGGATGCGCAAGTCGTCGATTTTCCCCGACGCGTCAAGCATGCGCAGTTTTCGTTCCGCCCGCGCTTGGATTTCCAATGGGAATTTCCGCGACAATATACCGTTGAAGATCGTTTCGGTTTCCCGGCAACTGAAAGATTTTATCAATTAACCACCCCGCCACCCTTCGCCAAGGCTACGGGTGGCACCCCTCCGATGGAGGGGAACTTTATTTTAATTGCCGCAGGTCGCGGAACCCCTGATGCAGTTTATCAATTCAGGTTTGCTGGTACATTTCCAGCAATTATTGAAACTTGCGGACTCTCTGCGCTCCACCTCCCCGCACATATACTCGTTGGTGGCTTTATTGATCGTCACATACATATCGTCGCCGCACTTAAGCAGAACGCCGCGATCGTTGTCCGTCCTGTTATTATTCACGTACCAGCCGCCCCGTCCGGCCGGAATATTCGCCACCGCTTGGTTATATTGGACGTCGGTTTTGCACGCGCGATTCGTTTGCGACATAAACCCGCCGTTTTTGCATCTGAATTCAAAGCAATTGGCGCTCGTCCTTCCCGTCATAGTATAATTCGAAGAGTCATATCCAGTCCATCCCGGACAAAAGTTCGGCGCCACGCACTGATTGTTTTCCCACAGCATGCCGCGATTTATACACCCCGCGCGGTCTTCCGCACACTGTCCCCCCGACTGCATGGAATATCCGCTGTTGCAGGTCCAATACCAGCATCTGTTCGATCGGTTGCCGACGTTCGTCTTGTTCCCCTGGTTCATATACGCCGTCGAATATCCCGAACACAGGTTAACCGTCTGGCCGTGCCATGTGAAATTGGTGCTCCACAGGCATATCGTGTCCGTATACGGGAAATTCTTGAAAAATATCGTATGATCCGGGACGGCGCCATAGGCGTTGTAATTGGTCCCAAGGCTGTACACCGCCTTGTTCCCCTCCACCGTGTCAAAGACCCACTCCAAGAATCTGTTGGTCGCGTGCGCCCCGAAAAGGGGCACAAAGAAACACAAAAGAACAAAAAACAATATCCTCATCTTATTCCATTCCCTTTAAGGCACAAACGTGCACTCTCTTCCGTCCCACCGGCCGCTTAACACCGTGCGGCACACAACTTCGTAATACTGGGGCGTGAATCCGCACGTCTGCGCGGCCTCGTCATAAACCGCCAGCTGTCCGCCGTTTATCAGCGCGTTCATTTGTTCGCACAATACTTTGTTGCCCGCCAGCATACAATAGCCCCAGCCCTGCGCGTTGCCCATAGACGTATCTTCAGCCAACTTCGCCACTATGCCGCCGACATCGATTCCGGCGTTGTTGGTCCCGGTTATGCTTAATGGGCCGGCCGTTCCGAGGATCGTGTTTGCGCCGCTTACCACCGCATTGCCGGTCGAATCGTTTCCGACAAGAACCGCGTTTGTTCCTTGCGGCAGGGTTTTGGCGAAATCGAGGTCGCTTGGGTAAAGACCGGCCTTATACTCCGCCACGACTTGAATCGTATCGTCGGACGGGAGATTGCCTATCCATATGCCGCGCGATTGTTCGCCGCACTCCGCGGCCAATATGCCCTGCATTTTGGTTTTCAGATCCTCCATTATCTCGTCTATCGCCTGATAGCCCGCCGGATCGAAGTTTCCGTTCGTCGGGTTCACGCACGATATCATCGCCCGGCGAAGAAGCAATTCATGCACGCTTCCCGCGCCCCTGAACGGCAGGTTGCGGCATTTGAACGGATAGGCCGCCCGCCTTTGATCCTTGCCCAATCTTTTCATATAGGCCTCTTCCTCGTCCCGGGTGCACACTTTGTCCTGGGCCGCGCCTATACATGGCGGCGTATCCGCGCCCGCGGGCGTGCAGCCGGTTTCCTTGCTTTTGATAAACTCTTCCAAATCCCTTTTGCACATCATGCTTATCTTCGTGTCGTCCACGGTGTCCACGAACGCGATCAAAGTCTGCGCGCCGCATTCGGCCGCGTTTGTGATTTTCCCGGACTGATCCCATTCGCACGTCTTGCACGGCGTTCCGCGCGGGCAATACAATGACGCGCACCCGGCGACCTTTTCCGTGCACATCGCCTTAGCCGCCCTCTGGCCCAGGCCGGCCGTGGCCCTTTGGACGCCGGACGACATGTCGTCGTCGCCGCTTACCGTCGAAAATTCGTTCATCGCGCCCGTCTGTTTGTCATAACATTCCTTCATTATGGAAATACAGCCGTCTTTCACCGACTCTATCTTTTCGTCCTGGGCCTGGGCGATCTCTATAATCGCCTGGCGCTTGAATTCCGACCACACCAAATCCGCATCGTTCCGGCAGGTGTTCAGCGCGCTTGACGCCCTGTTCCGCAAATTATCAAGGCTTTGATTGAAGATGTCGTTCTTGCCGTCAAGGTCGATCGTGTCCTTCAATTGGAACAAAACGGCGCTGTATATAGGCTCTCCGGTCGACTGATTTACGTATTTGCCCGTAAAGTCAAGGCATCTTTCCCAACTTGGGCCGCAGGCGTACGTGTTCATCATTTCCGCGCGGACTTTGCCTATACATTCGTTCACGGACGCGGAATTTCGCGCGCGGTATTCTTCCAGGCGCGCCTCTTTCATAAGGTTGTTCGCCTCACGTATCGTCGATTCAAGGGCGGATTTCTGGGCGTCGAGTTTCTTTTCATACGCGCTGCAATCCTGGGATATCAGGACCGTGTACGCGCTCGTCACCATATTCCCGGTCGCCTGATTCGCGCGGCAGGACGCGGACATGTCCATGCACTGCTTGTGCACTTCGTTATAAAGCGTCTTGCCCTCCATGCTTTCTATATCCGGGCCCGCGCTTCGCGACGACCACATGTTCGACGATCCGCCCGATGAAAATATGTCGCCGCCGCCGTCGCCCCATATGTCGCCCACGCTTGCCGAAAAACTTGACAGATCAAGCACTTTGGCCGCAACGGTTTTTTGCGTCGAGATCACCGTCGGCGCCTTGGCCTTGCCGCTTAGCAGGTCGTTGATACTGGCCAGCATCTGCGCGCTTGCCGACGTGTCCCTTCGTATCGCCGCCTCTCCCTCGCTTGCCGAATACATCGCGCCGACCTCCGCCGCCGAAAGGCCTATGGCGTTCAAATTATTGTCGTTGAACTCCGTAATCATTTGTTTCGCCGCGTCGAACGCGTCCTCCCGGTCCTTAAAGTCCCGGAATTTGTCCGAACACAGGCACCGTCTGTACGTGTCCGATTTAAGGCCGCAGAACTGGTCCATGCAGGCGAAGTATCCCTCCCGGCACTGGGCATAGTCCGATCCCATGGCCGACGTGTTGCTGAAAATCGCGGTCGCGCGCGACGTATTCGCGCCGGTCGCCTTGCCGGTCCGTATCGCGCCGACAACACCGGTCCGGACCGCGGAACGCGCCGCGTTCGATGTGCGCTGAGCCCCGTGGTTGGTGATCGCCGCGCTTCGCGCAACAGCGGATTTATTGCTATCACTGGATCCCGCGGTCAAGCCGCGGGATGACAAAGAGGGGGTGCGGAGCGACGACGCGGCGCGGGCCGTTACGGTTTGCGCCGCCGGCTGGGTCGTTCTTATGCCCGCGGGCGTTCCGGTCACCACAACGCCCCTGTTCTGCGTAGTTCTGTTCGCCCGCGTGTTCTCCGCCGCGGTTTCCCTTGCCTTGGCCTCTGCCGCGCCTTCCTGTTCCCTTGACGTCGAAGTCGGCGCCGCCGTCTGCGAAAGGGCGCCGCCCGCGCGCGGATTCGGGCGCGCGTCGGCATGCGCATGCTGCGCAAGCGCAGTCAACAGTCCACAGACAACAGTCAACAGAATTAACTTTTTCATTATATTCATAGTATTTTAACATCAATTCAAAAAAATCCCAAGGAAAAAGTCAACAGACAACAGTCAACAGTCGATAGTTATTAAGTGCTTGCGTTGGGCGGGGGAAATATTGTAGATAGTTATTAGTTATCAGTTATTAGTCATAAAGGAGTAAATTATGAAAACTATTGAAAGTGTGAAGGCGAGGCAGATATTCGATTCGCGCGGCAATCCGACCCTGGAATGCGACGTCGTTCTTTCGGACGGATCATTCGGGCGCGCCGCGGTGCCCTCCGGCGCAAGCGTCGGCGGCCACGAAGCCGTCGAACTCCGCGACGGCGAAGGTCCGTTCGGCGGAAAAGGCGTTCTCAAAGCCGTCAAAAACGTGAACGAAAAAATCAGCGCCGCAGTAATCGGCATGGATGCCGGAATGCAGGAGGAAATCGATAAGAAAATGCTTTCGCTGGACGGAACCAAAGACAAGTCCATTTTGGGCGCCAACGCGACCCTCGGCGTTTCGTTGGCCGTCGCGCGCGCTTTCGGCGGCGAAGCCCTTTACAAGCACATCGGGGCCCTGTTCGGAAACGACAAATTCACCCTGCCCGTTCCGATGATGAACGTTCTGAACGGCGGCGCGCACGCCAACAACGGGCAATCGATTCAGGAATTCATGATCGTTCCCCAGGCCGAAACTTTCGCCGATCGCATGCGCGTCGCGGCCGAAGTGTTTCAAAAACTTAAATACTATATCGGCTTGGCGCGGTTTTCGACCGCGGTCGGCGACGAGGGCGGATTCGCGCCCAAAATCGGCGGCGCAATCGAAGCGTTGGACCTTATAATGCACGCGGCCGAAGGCTATGACATAAAAATCGCGCTGGACGTCGCGGCCACGGAATTTTACGACGGCGAATTTTTCTATAATTTCGAAGGCATGAACGCCACGCGCGGCGCGATGATCGACACTTATAAAAAACTGTGCGACAAGTTTCCGATCGCGTCCATCGAGGATCCGTTCGCGGAGGACGACGACGAAGGCTGGAAGATGATGGTCGCGCAATTCGGCAAAGACCGTCAGATCGTCGGCGACGATTTGTTCTGCACGGACGTCGCGCGCATCAAAAAAGGCGTCGAGGGCGGATTGGCCAACGCGGTGCTTATAAAACCGAACCAGATCGGGACGTTGACCGAGACTTTGGCCGCCATAAAATACGCCAAAGACAACGGGTTCAACACCGTAATATCGCACCGCTCCGGCGAGACCGAGGACACGTTCATCGCGGATCTGGCCGTCGGAACCAACGCCGGGCAGATCAAGACCGGCGGAGTGTCGCGCGGCGAAAGGATGTGCAAGTACAACAGGCTGATCAGGATCGAAGAGGAGCTGAAATAATTATTAATTATAAATTATTAATTATTAATCAATTATTTATTACGCGCCGCTCTGCGGCGCGACCGAGATTTATAATTTATAATTCATAATTTGTAATTAAGTATGTATTACGTTCAAGTTGCGGTTTGCTGTTCGGTTTTGTGGTGCATCGTTATGGCGCCCAGCTGGTTCGCGTGGCTTAACAACAAACAGCCCGTCGAGGTTTTCAAAATCCGCGTCGCAAGCTTTGCCTTCGGGTGGACCGGTGTCGGCTGGCTTTGGGCGATGTGGGTGGCGAACCGCCGGAATGATGAAGAATGAAGAAGTCCACAGTCCACAGTCAACAGTAATAAGGTGGGGCGCAACAAACAAGGTGTATTTCATAGAAACACACCCCCACCACGTACATCCCAGACTGTATACTGTGGACTGTTGACTGTGGACTAAAAAAATCCCCCATCAGGGGATTTTTATTATCCCTCCGGCGATATTTTCGAGCGGAAGTTGTCGCTGGCCCTAAAAGTCGGGACGCGGCGCGCGCTGATCATCGCGGGCTTTCCCGTTTTCGGATTGCGCCCTTCCCTTTCCTTTTTTTCGTGTATCCCAAACGTGCCGAAATTCGCGATCTTCACGGGCTCTCCCCGTTTCAGCGACTCTATGATTTCCTGAAAAATCACGGTCACTATCTCGCCCGCCATGGACGCCGGAAAGCCGAACCGCCGGTTTATATGTTTGGCAAAGTCGCTTTTCTTTATCGTCATAATCTTTAAGTCAACAGTCTACAGTCTACAGTCTACAGTCGAAGGATTTACTTCTTCGCTTTTTCCTTGGAAATTTTTATGACCCCCAAATCGAACAGCGCCCATGTGAACGCCGCCGCGCCTATCAGAAAGTTCATCGAAAGAACCGCCACGGTGCCGACCGCAAGTATCGCCTGATCGTTCCTGCCCGGCTTCAACACCGTCAGTATAAGCGCCGCCGCCCCCAACGCCATCGCCAAAAATATCCCAAGTCCATCCATTCCTGCCTGCATAGTTTTCTCCTTTGTTTAACAGTTGCCGTATTTTAGCACAGCGGCGGGCCATAGTCAAATAGTAGACAGGGGCGGGGATTTAGTGTATAGTGGGGGCATGGCGTACGACGACAACAATGTTTTTGCAAAAATCATTCGCGGCGAGTTGCCCGCGGACAAAGTTGTGGAAAACGAATTCGCCCTGGCTTTCCGCACCAGGGATCCTTTGACCGAAATTCACGTTCTTATAGTTCCGAAAGGAAAGTACGAAAACATTTTGGATTTCGTTTCGAACGCGTCCGCGGAGGAACAGGCGGGATTTTGGAGGCTGGCCGCGGAGACGGCGCGCGCTCTCGGGATCAAAGGCGATTACAACGTCGCGGCGAACAGCGGTTCAAACGCGCCCGTGGCGAAGCAAACCGTTTTCCATTTTCATCTGCATCTTATGGCGGGAGAAATCATCCGAAAGCCGCATAATAGTTAGCAGATAGCAGGTATCAGGTAGCAAATAATGTTAAAGGTGGGGCGGGTTTTTATAAAACCCGCCTTTCCTGTTTGCAATGCAAACAGGAAACTGTTGTTTGCTTCGCAAACAAGGTGTGTTTCATAGAAACACACCCCACCTAGGCCGCGACAATAA
>JAISSM010000061.1 GCA_031273075.1 Rickettsiales bacterium | reverse complement strand
ATCCGCCGTCACGGGAATGACCGCCCCGACCCGCACGGGATATGATTTCGCCGGATACAACGCGTCCGGCGGAACTTCGGTAATCTCCGCCGATTTGAAATCGCAACCCGCCGCACTTTCCAGTTCGCAAACATTGACCGCCCAATGGACGGCAAAGACCGCACAAATAACATTCAGCGCGAACGGCGGAGTCGGCGCCGCACCGTCGTCCATAACATGCACTTACGGCCAGTCCTGCGCCTTGCCCGCGATGCCCGCGTTTACAAAGGCCGGATATCTCCGCGTTGCCCAATGGTGCGTCGATGCCGCCGGAACGGGAACTTGTTATAACGCGGGCGATTCGATTACAAGCGCGTTCGAAAGCGCCGCGACACTATATGCGAAATGGACCCCATGCGGTCCGGGAACGTTCACAACAAACAGCGACGCGGCGTCCTGCACTTTATGCGAGGCCAATTCTTACAGCATAGGGGCGGCGAACACCAGTTGTTCCGTATGCGCCGGCGGGACGCCCGCCGGATCGCAATACGCGGCGTCGACCACATCAAGCACCTGCACGAATTGCGCGAACAAGACCGGCGCGGAAACGTACCACGCCCCCGACTGGAATAATAACAGTCCGATCCATATATGCGAGATCGCCACATGCGCAAACGGATATTATAAAAACGGAAACGCCTGTTCGCCCTGTTCCAACGGGCCGGCGCCGGGAAATAAAAACGGGACGTTCGAGTATAACGGTCCCGGCACGACCGCCTTCGATTGTCCGTGGAATATGACCTGCGGAAGCGGCCAGAGGTGGGACGGGGCCGCATGCGCGCCCTGCGTCGCCGGAACCGCCGGAACAGTCGGAACGATAAACAGCGTCGCGGGCGGAGGATTACCGTCGGCCGCGCCATGCGCGACGAACTGCGGCCCCGGGAAATATTCCGCCGCCGCGGGCGCATTGTCCTGTACTGATTGCGCGATCGGATCCAGAAGCACGGGAACAAACAACACCGGATGCGTCGCCTGTCAGCCGAATGATGCGACCGGAACAGACGGAACGACGTCGGGAGATGGACAAAGCGCTTGCAACGCCAGTTGCGGAAAGGCCGGCGTCTATACTTGGGCGGCCACGGGATGGACGGTGAATCAAGTATCCAACCCGTGCACGGTGACCGCGTGCATGGCGGGATTTTACAAAGGCGCCGGGAACGACTGCACGGCGTGCAACGGCATACTTGAATATCAGCCGAACCACAGTCAGACGGCGTGCGCGGTCATAGAGATCGGGGAATATAAAACCAGCAACACCACCAAGGCGCAATGCACCATATTATTTTCGGGCACCATGATCACCGGTCCGTCGACAACCCCGGCGCCCGCATCCGCGCAATGTCCGGCCCCTGCGGTATGCGCGACGGACGATTGTCCATGGCAACTGGGATGCGACGTCGGTGAAAAGTGGACGGGCTCCGCATGCGCGGCCTGCGACAAAGGGACCGCCCGCGGTGAGTCGATAATCATATACAACACGAATTTCACGGCGAATCCGTGTCCGGGGTGCGTGTCCGGAAAATATCAAGATCAAACGGGGCAATCGATCTGCAAGACATGTCCGTCCAATACCAAGACCGACGCCGGGACCGCCACAGCGGCCGGCGCGACACAGATAGAACAGTGCCATATCCCGACCGACGCCCAGTTCTGCGACAATAACAACAGCTGTTTTGATTTTGACAGGTTCAGTAACGGAAACAAGTGTTATTACAACCCGGGATAACAACAATGAAAAATGAAGAAAGCCCCTTCCCCTAGAATAGGGGAAGGATAGAAAATCTTACGAGCGAAGCGAGTTAGATTTTCTTGGTAGGGGTTAATAATTAACCCCACCCAAGAGTTGCTAAGGCGGCAAAGCCGCCAAGCCAACTCTTTCCCGCCCCTGTTCCAGGGGCAGGCGCCTAGACTAATTGGCGAACCGAAGGTTCGCCCCAGAGTTTCCCGCCCTTGTCCTTCCCAACTCGCTGGGTTTATAGGGCGGGGAAGATTGTCTCCCCCTCCTTGAGGGGGAGTGGTTGCGGAGCAACCGAGGGGGAGCTCCCCCCAGTCCGCCTAGGGCGGACAGCCCCCCCCTCAAGGAGGGGGGCACACAAAAGAGTTTTCGTTTGCAGGGGCATGTTCCTGCAAACGGGATGGAAGTGAGAGAGAGTGGGCCGTCTGGACAAAACTTGACAAAGCGGAGTTCGGATAATAGACTAACTTTAATAAAAAGGAAAAGAACCATGAATAGGAAACATTATAAAACCTTGATGAGGCTGGACGGGGCGCGAGTGCGTGACCTGAACTTTGCCTCTGCGGTCGACTATATCGGCGCGGTCGTGGGGCCCGTTTTTAAGACGATCGGCAAGGTCGCGGGAATGACCGTAGTCAGTGGAGGACTGGCCGTGTCGCCTTTGGGACTGACCGGATGTCCGCAAGAGCCGAAGAATAACGGCGGCGGGAAGACCGATCCGAAAAAGTGCGAATGTTCGAACGGGTCCGATCATTGGGAGGGTGAGGAGTGCTGCAAGAACAACGACGGCAACAAGACCGATGATTGCACTTGCAATTCTATCGCGAAAGCAAGCGGCGAACATGTGGCCGGCACGGAACGCTATGAGGGCGATGATGGAGGTTGTTACGTCAAGTTCAACGGGCAATCGGTTAAAAGGCCCGGCGATAACTGCAAGGTGCATATCTGCCCGAAACCGGCGGAGCACTATCTGACATGCGCCGATTATGGTTGTGAAGTTGGCGGGCATCAGCAAACGCCGCGCGGGTATATTACGGAAAGAAACGGTTCCGGTGTTGCCACAGGGAAACAAATCCAAATTTACCAAAAGTTGACGGATGATGCGGCGGCCGCTATTACGGCTGCCGGTATAAATTATGAATGGGATAACTACGTGGATGATGCGGGTTACGCAAAAATGGAAGGCAGGCTTCAAGAGATATGGATAATCCAAACGGCAACCGACCAGACAAACTATTATGACTATGAGGTTGTCGGAAAAAATAAGGTTATTCTTAAAATTCAACACAGTCTCGACGAATGGTATTATGCTAACGTGTTTTTTGATTTTGCGGTCAATGTACTACCGGGATTGAATTTGACCCAAGTCAAGCGATCTGCGCAGGGGAAAGTGCAGCTTGCGTCGGTTGGCGCAAGCGGTCAGCACTTAAAGCAGGCGGTGAATCCGAAAAAGCTTCGCGTTCGCGAACGTCGCGCTGTCCGCGAATATGTCGCTATGCTTGGCATCCAGAACGGTATCAGGCAGAACGTTGTTCAGGTTCAGAATGGGAGAATGATATAGGATGTAATCGTTAGTATGTCGGTTAAGACGCTCCGCGCGTGAAAATCCCCTTGCTAATGCAAGGGGATTTAGTTAGCAATTAGCAGGTAGCAGGCAACAATCATTGTCGCGGCGCCTCGCGCCGCGTAATTAACATTATTTGCTAATTGCTCTTTGCTATCTGCTAATTATAAAAACCCCCTTTCGGGGGATTTTTATTATTTGTTCGTGATCAGGCCGAACGCCACGACCACGCCCGCCGCGCCTATCACCAGTTGCGCGATCTGGATGATCTGTGTGCCGATGTTAAGTTCGCCCGCCAGATCGATTCCGATTCCCGCAAGGCCGACGACTATCGCGCCGAACACGGCGATCGGAAGGCTTATTTTGTTTATAAGATTCATTATGTTTCTCCTTTGTTTTTTTGTTCCGTGTCATATTATAGTTGTTGCCGGCCAAGAATCAAGATATTTTATTCGATAATATGACCTTGGCTTCCGACAGTAATTCCAAGGCCTCCGTGATCGCGCCGGAATCGTCCGCCGCGTTCTTCGACGCCTGAAACCTTCCGGTCGATATCAATTTCTTCACCCCGTCTATCGTGTATCCCTCCGCGTAAAGGTATTTTTTCAGCGCGAATATATTATCCACCGTCTCTTGTTTGTAATAGCGCCTTCCGCCTGCGCCCGTCGTCGGCGCGATCAAGGTCGGGAACTCCTTTTCCCAAAAGCGCAACGTATGCGCCGGGATGTCCAATTTTTTCGACAATTCCGATATGGGCATAAAATATTCAGCCATTTTTCCCCTCCGCCAATTCAAACCGCGGGACTTTGGTTCCGTCCGGCACTTTTACCGTTTCGAACCACATGGACATCGGACGCGCCCAAGTTTTTGCCGCCGCACCGTCATACATCGCGCTATACACGACCATGTCTTCCATCGTTTCGGAATGTTTCGCCAACGCCACGACCTTATATATATGCGTCGGGTCCTTATAGTGTCTATAAATTTCGCCGATTTTTATTTCGTTCATTATAAATCCGGTTCGTCTTCGTGTTCTATCATCGTCGCGCTTATGACTTTTTCGTCGTCCGCGGTTCTGAACAATGTCACGCCCGTCGTAGAGCGCCCGGCAATCCTTATATCGTTCACCGGCGTTCTTATGATTTTTCCGCCGTCCGTCACAAGCAGCAAGTCCATTCCGTTTTTCACCGGAAATGACGAGATCACCGCCGTATTCTTTCCGCCAAGCTTTATGCCCGTGAATCCGTTTCCGCCGCGGTGCGTCGCCCTATACTCGTAAGACGAAGTGCGTTTTCCGAATCCGTTTTCCGACACCGTAAGGATGAACTGTTCCGCCGACTTCATTTTGGCATATTAGTCTTCGGACACGACGACGGTCGTTTGCACCTCATCCTCCGAGGGTTCTTCCTCCACCCCCGTTTCGGCGCGCCGTTTCGCACGCGACAGTTTCATATACGCGGATTTTATTTCCATGTCGGTTTCGCCCCTGTCCAAGACCGCCATGTCTATCACCCTGTCGTCTTTGGCCAGGGATATTCCGCGGACGCCGTCCGACGACCGGCCAGCGAACACCCGTATTTCATTCACCGCGAAGCGTATCACTTTGCCGCGGTGTGTCGAAAGCAAAACGTCCTGTTCCCCGTTCACGATTTTCACGGATATAAGGGAATCTCCGTCGTCAAGCTTCATCGCTATTTTCCCGTTCGCGCGAATCGATTCAAAGTCCGATATTTTGTTGCGCCGGACGTTTCCGTTCTTGGTTACGAACATGAGATAGTTTTCGCTTTGAGAGTCCGCGACCGGCAATATCGTCGTGATAGATTCACCCTCCGAGAGCGGAAGAATATTTATCATCGGTCTGCCTTTCGCCGTTGCGCCGCCCTCCGGAAGCCTGTACGTTTTAAGGCGATAGCACATGCCCGTAGACGAGAAGAACATCAGCGGCGTATGCGTGTTCGCTATGAACACGTCCGCGACATAATCCTCGTCCTTCGTGGTCATGGCGTTCCGCCCTTTGCCGCCGCGTTTTTGCGCCCTGTATGTGTCCAGCGCCACGCGCTTTATATATCCGGTGTTCGTTATCGTGATCACCATGTCCTCTTCCGCGATAAGGTCTTCCATGTCCATGTCGAATTCGGCGTCCGATATTTCGGTCATGCGGTCGCGTCCGAAGTTCTCGATGATTTCCATGGATTCCGAGCGGATGATTTCCGTGATTTTGTTCTGGCTTCCCAAAATTTCAAGAAGCCGTTTTATTTCGCCGCCCAATCCCACCAGGTCTTTATGTATTTTCTCCCTTTCCAATCCGGTCAATTTGTGCAGCTGCAATTCCAAAATCGCCTTGGCCTGTTCTTCGGACATATAAAGCAGGCCTTCCGATTCCACATATCGGCAATCCGGGTCCTCTATCAGTTTTATATAGTTCTCTATATCCTTCGCCGCCCAGCCCTTCGAAAGCAATTTTTGTTTCGCGGTATCCGGAGAATCCGACGATTTTATCAGCTCTATCACTTCGTCCAAATTACCGACCGCCGCGGTCAGGCCAAGCAACGTGTGCGCCTTCGCCCGCGACTTGTTCAATTCGAAGATGGTGCGTTTGCGGACGATTTCGCGCCTAAATTTTATGAACGATTCCAGCACTTTTTTGACGTTGAACAACGCCGGCCGGCCGTTTTCAAGCGCCATCATATTGATCGGGAAACTGGACTGCATATCCGTATACTGATAAAGCTGGTTCAGCACGACGTCAGGAATGGCGTCGCGTTTCAATCCTATCACGACGCGCATTCCTTCGCGCGACGATTCGTCCCGAAGCTCTCCTATTCCCTCTATCTTTTTTTCCTTCGCCAATTCCGCTATTCTCGCGACCATCGCCGCCTTGTTTATCGCGAACGGGATCTCGTCGACTATGATCGCGGTGTGATCCTTGAAATCCTCGAAATGCGTTTTCGCGCGCACTATCACGCTTCCGCGGCCGGTCGCGTGCGCCTTATGCGCCCCCGCGCGGCCCATCATGATCCCGCCGGTCGGAAAATCCGGCCCCGGTATCATTTGAAAAAGCTCTTCATCCGAAAGTTCGGGGTTGTCCAACAGAGCCACCAATCCCCTCATCACTTCGCGGATGTTATAAGTCGGGATGTTCGTCGCCATTCCGACCGCTATGCCCGATCCGCCGTTCACGAGAAGGTTCGGGAATTTCGCCGGCAAGACGCGCGGTTCCGCCAGACTTCCGTCGAAGTTCGGCATCCAATCGACCGTATCCTTGTCCAGGTCGTCCATCAAAAGCGACGCCAGTTTCGTAAGTTTTGCCTCCGTATACCGCATGGCGGCGGCGCCGTCCCCGTCGCGGCTTCCGAAATTGCCCTGGCCGAACACAAGGCGTTCGCCCATCGAGAAGTCCTGGGCCATTCGGACCATCGCCTCGTATATGGACGAGTCCCCGTGCGGGTGGTACTTACCCATGACGTCGCCGACTATGCGCGCGGATTTTACCGTCGGTTTCGCCTGCGGCGCGACGTCCGACATCACATACAATATGCGTCTGTGCACCGGCTTGCATCCGTCCCTTGCGTCCGGAAGCGCCCGGTCGGTTATCACGGACATCGCATAGTCCAGGAACGACGACTGCATTTCGTGTTCAAGCGGCGAAGACGGTATTATATTGGTCGTATTATCAAAATCAAACAGGTCGGACATAAGAATTTCCTTTGCCGAAGCATACAAAATCGCAGAAATCCCCGCAAGAAAATAATTTCGCCCGTGTGCGGGCGAAAAAACGGCCTTTATGGCTGTTTTTGTTTTTTATAAAGAATCAAATAAAATAAGAACAATCGTCATTTTCGTTGTTTTGGGCCGTAACCGCGATATACGTCGGTTGAATTTTATATTGGATTATTCGTGGCATTATGATACAATCAAAGCGGTGTGGGCGTGTGCCCGTGCCGAGGTGTCAATACCTCTTTTTAGGTGTCCGGTTTGGGCAAAAATCTCCTGCTTTGGCAGGAGGGTCGGCGAATAAGGCGCAAGCCAAATAAGCCGCACAATTCCTAAAAATTGTATTGAACCTCCTGCCACCAAGCTCGCATTGGTGGGCATTAAAAAAACACGGATGTGTAAAATGCG
>JAISSM010000009.1 GCA_031273075.1 Rickettsiales bacterium | reverse complement strand
CTATCTTCTCCGCCAAAGTCGGATCCTCTCCGTCGACCCTTGCCTGCAAAGCGGCTTCGTCCAGCGCCGCGGTCGATTTTTTGCAATTTTCGATTTTTCGAACAAGGTTTTCGTCGAATTTATTGCCCTCGGCGATCGCGGCGCCGGCGATATTCGTCGCAGTGTTCCCAAACATCAGACCCGTCCGCCAATTCCCCAGCATTTTCGATTCGGCTTTAAGCTTCTCGACCTCGTCGCCGCCGTTCCGGAGCTCCTCGTTCGCGCTTGAAAGATAATTCGCGACACCGGCCGCAAACTCTTCCGCCGGGGACCCTTGATCCTCCGGTTCCGGAATGTCGCGAAGTTTTTCCAGCCGCACCAGCACTTCCGCCTCGTCATCCTTGGACATTTTGGCGAATCCCGCCGCGACCGCGCCGCCACCCGCCATGGCCCCGACCCCGGCCACCGCCGCATTCACCCCGGCCATGGTTTTTATTTTATTAAACTCCGCCTCTATGCCGCCGCAATCCCTTCGAACATTTTCCAATGCGGACGCAAGATCGCCCTCCGCGGCCGCCAGGGGCGCAAGCGGCGCAATGAAGAATGAAGAATGAAGAATGAAGAAAGCAAGCTTTTTCATGAAATCTCTTAGGCTTATTTTATCATATTTTGGGGAAATAATAAAGAAGTGATATGCGATACGGGGCTTTGGTTAAGCTTATATTCCTAGGAAATCATACTTATTAAAATCCGGCGGATTCCCGCCCATAATGCCGATGCGGAAATGGGCTTTCAAAAGTACCCAAAACCACATCCCTGAGGCCCAAAAAAATCCCCCGAAAGGGGGATTTCTATATCCAGTTCCACGGTTGGAAGATTTTTGTCAGGCTCAGCGCTATACGTTTCTTATTCGTGAACGCATGGCCGCAATTCGGGCACACTATAAACGGCGAGATCATCAATTTGAATTTCTTGAACACCATGAACCACACGAACAGCGCCGCGCCCCATATCAGCGCGACCAAGCCCCACGCGACATATCCGAAGTATTCGTTGACCGTGCCCATTATGATCTGCACCGTCGATGCGGAACTTTTACTTATTTCCGCAAATATTTTGTTCGACACCGGCCAGGTGCCAGGCCGCCAAGGCGCGATGGACTTCACGTTATATTTCGCAAGCATAACGTTCGAAAGGCCGCCCGTCGCCTTATCCAGTTGATTGCGTATGGCATCGTCGATCATCGCGTCGACTTCCGTCTTGCTTGTTTTCACCAATTCCTTTTCTATTTTATCCAGCTGGGCGTTGATTGCGCCCGCAGTATCGTCCACCTTTCCCAACGCGTCCGCCGCGCCCTTTGTATTCACGCCGACTTTGCCCAACGCGCCCGCAAGTTTGTTCGATTTGGCCGCCGTTTCCTGCGCCTTGGCCGCCGGTTTCGACGCGGTCTTCACTTTCGCCATCGCGGAATTTATCGGCTTTTCAAGGTTGATCGATTTTTTGATCCCGTTCATAAGTTTCGCGTACTGGTCCGCTATTCCCTGCTGAAGATCGAAGAACACGGATACGACAAGGGATTTCTTTATGGGTTCCGAATATGCATTTTTGACTTTAAGCGGGACGATTATCGCCGCCGCGAACCACAGCACCGTAAACGCCATGAATCCGACTTTGATTTTTTTCACCCACGACGCCTTTTTCGGAACGAATTTTTCGCCGTCCCTTTCCGTGTATTTGACTTCTTTCGCCATCGATCATCCTTTGTTTTCGTACCCCATTATAAAGTCATTTTTGAAACGTGTCCAGTTTTTTTGTTCCAAAGCGGCGCGGATGTTTTTCATGAGATCCTGATAAAACCACAGATTATGCATGGACAGCAATGTGGCGCCCAGGATTTCATTGCACCGGCAAAGGTGGTGCAAGTATGCGCGCGACAGTTTGCACGCCGGGCATTCGCATTCGGGGTCAAGCGGCCCGGGGTCGTCCTTGAATTTTGCGTTTTTAAGGTTCATCGGGCCGGATCGGGCGAACGCCTGGGCCGTGCGGCCCGCGCGCGTCGGCATCACGCAATCGAACATATCGACGCCGCGCTCCACCGCGCCCAAAATATCCTGCGGAGTTCCGACGCCCATAAGGTACCGCGGCTTGTCTTTCGGAAGCATCGGCGTCGTTAACGAAATCATATCGAACATGACGTCTTGCGGCTCTCCGACCGCGAGGCCGCCTATCGCGTATCCGTCGAAATCCATAGCCGTCAAATCTTCGGCCGATTTTTTTCTAAGGTCCGGAAAGTCCGCGCCCTGAACGATTCCAAAAATTCCGTATCCCTCGCGGTTTATGAATGCGTCCTTGGAGCGCCTTGCCCAACGCGTTACCAAATCCACATTCTTATGCACGTCCCCCATGGATGCGGGCAGGCGCAGGCATTCGTCCAGCGCCATCGTTATATTCGAATCCAATTGATGTTGTATTTGGACGGATTTTTCGGGCGTCAGAAAATGGCGCACTCCGCCGTCGACGTGCGATGCGAATTCCACGCCGTCCTCCGATTTTTTGACCAGGTTCGAAAGGGACATTATTTGAAACCCGCCGCTGTCCGTAAGTATCGGGCCCCTCCAGCCGCTAAATTTGTGAAGACCGCCCATTTTTTCCACCATTTCTCCGCCCGGGCGCATCATAAGGTGATAGGTGTTGCCCAGGATGACTTCGGTTCCCGTCGCGGCGACCTGGTCCATGGTCAGCGCTTTCACGGTCGCCGCGGTTCCGACCGCCATGAACGCCGGAGTTTGGAAATCTCCGTGCGCCGTATGCACGACGCCGCGGCGCGCGTTTCCTTCCGATGTCAAAAGATCGAATTTGAGCGACATTTAATTTTCTTGTTTGAATAACAGGCAGCAATCACCATACGAGAAAAATCTGTATTTTGCAAGCATCGCATGCGCGTAGGCTTTTTTCATTTCATCCGTGCCCGCGAACGCGCATACCAGCATGAACAATGTCGATTTCGGCAGGTGGAAATTGGTCAGTAAAACGTCGACCGTGTTGAACTTGTATCCCGGCGTTATAAAAATATCCGTCGCGCCGTCGAACGCGGCAATGCGGGGAGTTGTCTCCCCCTTTTTGAGGGGGAGTGGTTGCGAAGCAACCGAGGGGGAGCTGACCGGGGAGCTTGCATCAATAATTTCTTTCGGGTAGAAATCACGCAGTTCCGGAACTTCGCCATGCGTCAAGTAAAGATAAATCACATCCAAAACGTTTTGCATGTTTTTATAAATTTGACTGTTCCAAAATCTTATGATTCCGTACCCGGAATCCGTTAAAAATTTGTCGCGGGCGGCGTCATGCCGGATTTGTTTATTTTCAAGATGTCCCTCGCCGTCAAGTTCAATAATCAATTTATGTTCAAGGTTTATAAAATCGACGATATAATTTCCAATCGGATGCTGTTTGCGAAAAGAAAAACCGTTCGGGGATTTTTTCAGATTTTTCCACAAAAGACATTCATATTCCGTCATCGTTTTCCGCAGGGTTTTCGCAAATGATTGCGCGCAGGCGGTGGAAAGTTTGCGGTGGAAGTGTTTTGGGAGCTCCCCCTCGGCGGCGAAGCCGCCACTCCCCCTCAAGGAGGGGGAGACAGTACTCCCCGGGGAAGGGGAGATAGGCCTTGCCGCGCTTTCGAGGAGGCGGAGGGTCGTGGTGCCGACCGCGACAACGCGCCCGGCGCCGTTGATGATTTCGGCCTGTTCGGGCGTAATCGTTCCGAACTCCAAATGCATTTTATGATCCTTAGTATCCTCCGTCTTGACAGGCATCCATGTGCCCGCGCCGACATGAAGCGTTATATTCACGACCTTCGCGCGCTTCTTTATTTCCTTGATCAGATCTTCGGTAAAATGAAGCCCCGCCGTCGGCGCCGCCATGCTTCCGGGTTCGTTCGCATAGACCGTCTGGTATCGCGCGCGGTCCGTTTCGTCGGCCGGCCTTCTTATATAAGGGGGCAGGGGGATTTTTCCGACGCGCTCCAAAACCTCGAAAACATTTTCCGCGTGGAATTTTATCAAGACTCCGTCGTCCCTGTTATCCAAAATTTCTATTTCGGTTCCGTCCGCAAGTTTTAATTTTTTCCCGATTCTCAATTTGTTGAATTTTTTCGCAAGCGCAAGCCATCCGTTCTCCATTTTCGTATGCAGCGTAAACTCCATCCCCTCCGCGTCGAACCGGCATGGAACGACGCGGCTGTCGTTGAACACCACGACGTCGTCCGGTCTTAAAAAATCCACAAAATCGGAGATATGTTTGTCTTGAAGTCCGCCGTTGCCTCCTACAACCAGCATGCGGCTTTGGTCGCGTTGCGGAAGAGGCGCCTGGGCGATCAATTCGCCCGGCAGGTCAAAATCGAAATCGGACACTTTCATTCGGGTTTTTGTTCCGCGTCCTTAGGCCTAAGATATTCCCCGAACTTCGGAATGATTTGCGCGACCGCCTCCGCCATGGTTCCATCGAACGAGAATCCCGCCGCAAGCAAATGCCCGCCGCCGCCGAACTGTTCCGCGAACGCGTTTATCGGGCGCATCTTCGCGCGGATGCTTACCTGTATCTTCCCGTCCAGCATTTCCTTGAATATCGCCGTCGCCTCCACATCCCTTATGTAAAGCATTTGGCGATGCAGCCATTCCGTTTCGCGGTGCGGCCTGTCGGTATCGTTCGCTTTTTTTATGCTGAACGTCGTATAGCCGATCCGGC
>JAISSM010000041.1 GCA_031273075.1 Rickettsiales bacterium | reverse complement strand
CGCATTTCGACCTGATATCCGCCAAGCCGCCCGTCGCCTTTCTGCCCCGTGGTCTTGACGCCGTTCATGACCGCGCAATACGGCAAGGCGGCGGACTTCGGCGCATGCTCCTTGACTATACCCCTGGCCAGGCAATAGAGTTCGAGACTTTTTCCATGGTCGCCGCGGGCGGCATACTGATCGATAAGATATTCGGACGGCGCGCAGGTTTCGTCCGCATTCAAAAGCGCGGCGAAATATTGGCGCGTTTTGAATCCTTCCTCAGGCTTTGGAATTTCGCCCTTCCGCATCGCGTTTTCAATATGGAAGCGGAACACCGCGTCGGCTTTGCACACGGTGTCAAGCGATTCTTCCGAAACTTCGCCGTCTATGCGGACGGCCATGCCGGGGCCGGGGAAGGGCGGCTGTTTATAAAGGTCCATATTCAATCCAAGGTATTCCCCAAGGGCGACGATGTTATTTTTATAAAGCCAATCGAGCGGCTCCCCCACTTCAACATTCGCGGCGTTCAAGGCCTCGCGCAAATACGGGACTTCGTTGTGATGCGTCTTTATCTGGTCGGATTTTCCCGCGCCCCTTCCCGATTCCTGTTTGTCCGCCTGGTTCGTTCCCTGAAAGAAATATTTTATATCGCCGCGTTCCCTCGCAAAGTCCGCGAAAATGTCGGCGAAAAGATTTCCGATTATCTGGCGCCGCCCCTTGTTCGTTTCGGGATTATCGAACCCGTCGGCTTTGGAAAGCGCGTCGATAAAGCGTTTCCGCGCGTCTATGTTTATCACCTCGCCGAACTGGTCCCGCATCAATTTCAAAAGCCGGTCGGGCTCTCTTTCGAATTTATTTTTTTTATTCTTCGGATTAAAATCGTATCTGAGCAATCCCGTGTCCACGAAAACCAAATCCACCTTGTCCCTGCCGTACGCCTTGATCAGCGCGGCCGCAAGCGTCGTGGAATCCACGCCGCCCGACAATGCGATCATCGCGCGCCGTCCCTCTTCAAGCGGGAATTTTTTCCTTATGTCTTCGTCGACGTATTCGGCGATCACTTCGGCCGTAAATTCCTTTCGCGCTTCAAATCCGATCCAACTGCGGAAATTGTGGAAGAATTCGCGCCGGACGGATTCTTGGCTTATCTCGAAATGCGGCTGAACGGCGAGGATATTGCGCACAGCGTCCATCGCGGCCGCATTTTCGTTCCCCTTCGTTCTTGCGACGACGGTCGCCCCCGACCATAGTTTTTCAACTTCGTCGCCATGGTTGGAGATGACGCGGACGGTGGAATTGATAAGGGGATTGGCCGCCAATACCTCAAAAATTTCAGTCCCGTTCTCGCGATTCTTCGCGGGCGAAACAGCGCCGCCCAACTGAAACGCGGCGTCTTGGAACGCATAGCATATCAACAGTTTTTTCAAACGCAAATCGTAAACGCGCCTGTCCAAATGCGACGCGCCGGCGTCGGTCACGCTTCGCGGGCTTCCAGACACGATCACCGCCTTGGCGCCGGGGTCCGTTGAAATTATGTCATAAAGGCGCGGATCGGATTGTTCGATTTCGACGATCGACTCGCGCGGGATCCCTTCCGAAAGGAGCGCGTGCCTTATGTTCGGCGCGGCCTGCGACCCGTCCACAACCAAATAGACTTTTTCCATTATGTATCCCTGTTTGGAGGGTATTATAGATTGTGGTTTGTAAATTGCAAGAAAAATTTATTTGTCTAAAAACCATTAGAATGATGTCGCGGGGCTTTGCCCCGCGTGCTTATTACCTGGATCCCGCGGTTAAACCGCGGGATGACAAAGAGACCCTATTCCCGCCGTCGCGGGAATGACAAAAGAAAAAAATGCCTGCGGCGCAATGGATCCCCGCCTCCGCGGGGATGACGAAGGGGGGGCGGGGATGACGGTGGTGGTGGGGCGTTGTTTGCGAAGCAAACAAGGTGTGTTTCATAGAAACACACCCCACCCATGCAGCGCCACCCCTCCATCCACCTACGCCAAGGCTTCGGCGGACAGGTAGAGGGGAACTTGGCTCTGCAAAGGGGAGGGCGGTTATGGTTCGTTATAAAAAATGCGTTGGGGTTTTGGGGTTGGAGGGGTATAATATCGTTTTATATCAAAGGGGTTTCACATGTGCGGGATCATCGGGTATTGCGGGCGCAGAAATACGCGCGAAGTTTTATTGGCCGGTTTGAAAAGGCTTGAATACCGGGGTTACGATTCATCCGGCATTGCTGTCGGGATAAAAGACGGCGTCTCGGACGCAAGCCTTGCGGTCGTTCGCCGCGTCGGAAAGCTTAACAATCTTTTCGACGCCGTTGCAAAGACCGACTGGATGCACGACGCCGGATTTGGCATAGGTCATACGCGCTGGGCCACTCACGGCGAAGTTTCAGAGGCCAACTCCCATCCTCACACCGATTGCACCGGCAAGATAGCGATCGTTCACAACGGCATTATTGAAAATTATCAGCGTCTTAAAGACCGTCTGTCCGCCGCGGGGCACAAGTTCAAGTCCGAGACGGACAGCGAAGTGATCGCCCATTTATTGGAAGAATCTTGGGACGGCGATTTGGTCACATCCATGCAGACAATCCTTCCGATGCTTCGCGGGACGTACGGCATCATCGCCATGCACAGCAGCGCCCCCGGCGCCTTATGCGGCGTTCGCAACGGGTCCCCTCTGGTTCTGGGCATCGGTAAAGGCGAAACGTTTCTCGCGTCCGACGTCGGCGCCCTGGCCGGGCACGCGGAAAGCGTCGTATATCTCGACGACGGCGAGATCGTATCCATGAATGCGGACGGATTCAACATAATCGGCAAGGATTTCAACGCCGTCGAAAAAAAGCGCCACGTCGTCGACGTCGACGACGCGGATTTCGAAAAGAACGGGTTCGCGCATTTCATGCTTAAAGAAATTTTCGAACAGCCGGAATCCATCGCGCGCGGAATGGCGGGGCGGCTTGACATCGCGGGCGCCACCGGAAAACTGGGCGGCCTTAACATGGACGACGACGCCCTGCGCGCGATTCACCGCGTAATCATAATCGGCGCGGGGACGTCTTATTTCGCGGCCGGCATAGGCGCGCATCTTTTGGGCTCCGTCGCCGGAGTGTCCGCGCGCGCGGAACTGTCGTCCGAAGTCGTATGCGGCGACGTCGTCGTCGAGCCGCGCACCCTTTACTTCGCCGTTTCCCAATCGGGCGAGACGGCCGACACGTTGTCCGCTTTGCGCGAATTAAAGCGCAAGGGCGCGCGCGTCCTCGGCATCTGCAATACCGTCGGGTCGACCATCGCGCGCGAGACCGACGGCGGCGTTTATATTCACAGCGGTCCCGAGATAGCCGTCGCAAGCACCAAGGCGTTCACGTCCCAAATCACGATCTTGGCGATTTTCACTTTGATAATGGCGCGCCTCCGCTCCATGACCGACGCGCAGGGCAAAGAATTTATCTGTGCCCTTCGCAGCATTCCCGGCAAGATCAGGGAAATCCTTTCAAAGGATCCCGAGATCAAGGCGTTGGCCGAAAAATATTCCAAGCGTTCGAACTTTATGTTTCTCGGGCGCGGCATCTGTCTTCCGGCGGCGTACGAAGGCGCGCTTAAACTTAAAGAAATTTCGTACATACACGCCGAAGGCATCGCGGCCGGAGAACTTAAGCACGGGCCGATTTCTCTTATAGACGAAAAGATGCCGTGTCTGTTTTTGGTTCCGAACGACGCGTTCATAGAAAAAAATATTTCCAATATGAAAGAGGTCAAGGCCCGCAAGGGAAAAATAATCGCCGTGTCGACCGTCGGAAATCCGGATGTCGCCACAGTCGCGGACGACGTAATAGAGGTTCCGCAGATCATGCCCGTCCTTGCGCCGTTCTTAATGATAATTCCGATTCAACTGTTCGCGTATCATTCCGCCGTGCTTCTCGGGCGCGACGTGGATCAGCCGCGCAATCTGGCCAAAAGCGTGACGGTGGAATGACAATTAACAGTTAACAATT
>JAISSM010000016.1 GCA_031273075.1 Rickettsiales bacterium | reverse complement strand
GCCCTTGCAAAGAAAGGCGGTCTTGATCCTACGGCGTTTAATAAAAGTAAAAGATTCAGTAATGTAGGCCAACCCAGATGGCCGTCTACTCAAAGTATAGCCAGGATCTTGGACGCCACAGGTAAAAGATTCCTGGATTTTGCCCGCCTGTTGCCGTGAGCGGGGGCAACTATTAACTTGAAATTCGGACCCTTACATGGTATAAACTGCGTTGTTGCCGATGTAGCACAGTGGTAGTGCAGTGCTTTCGTAAAGCAAAGGTCGGGGGTTCAAATCCCTCCATCGGCACCATAAAATTCCTATAATGGCACATCTGCTTTGCGTTTACGAAATTTTTGGCTCGGTCATGTAGCTAGTTGTACACTCCGTCGCCAAAAATTCCGTAATACGCAGCATCTGCACCATTCTAGAAATTTTCTTCGGCGCAAGGTTCAGAAATTGTCCGCCGGGACACATCATAGATTTAAGTAAAATCTGTTTCTTGGCGGGGTTTTTATTTGGCAAGAAATAAAATAGCCAAATTAATTTTTCAAATAATTTTAATTGTGTTTTTCAAGTCGGCGCGCTATAGTTACCAACGGTCGCCGCAACCCTCTGCGGTCGCGGCACTTTTGTTCAACCTAACCGAGAGAAAAAACATGAAAAAAATAATACTAACATCACTTGGCGCTTTGCTGATCGCTGGCGCAGCCAACGCGGCCGACATGAAGCCGTACGCGTCGTTGAAACTTGGATATTCAAGTGTTGACGGCACTGTGAAAGCCGGAGGGGTCGAATTCCCCTTTGATAATAAACTTACGGGCTTTGTCGGCGCGATCGCCGGAGGCGCGGCGTTCCAGACCAGCGATATAGTCGGTCTGCGCGGCGAAGTAGAATACTCGTACAGCCAAGTTAAAGGCGAAGTCGATGAGGGCTCTGGAGATACAAAAGTTACCGACCATGCGTTCTTGCTCGGCGGATATGCCGATTTCGGCGGAACACAGTGGAACGGAGTTAATCCGTATGTCGGCCTTAACGTCGGATATGTCTTGGGCGACAGCGACGGTGACGACGCGAGCGGGATCGCCTATGGCGTGTCGCTTGGCGTGTCTTACGCCATCAATAAAAATCTTGCCGCCGACCTTGGCGTCAGATACCTATTGGTAGGTCGCAGCACCGATAATGCCGATGTGAGCACAGAAACTCTGTCGATATTGCTTGGCGCGCGCTATACATTCTAAAAACTTTTAGAGCGCATATAACAAAAGACCCGCCGATCGGCGGGTCTTTTCGCGTTTGCGATGCGGATCATTTCATTCCCTGCCGGAAACGATCCCGAACGCCGCATCCAGCGTCCGCAGTTTCGGCCGTAATTTTTCGTAATAAACGGTGCGCAACAATTTTTCCGGATAGCGCCCGACAGACACCAATTTTGCCTGCATATGATACGTCATATATTCCAACAGCAACCATATCCGCCATTTATTGTAATAAATCGGATGCGTTTTCGGCAATTTGTTATACAGGTCTATCACCGCGGCCAAAATTTCACACCATGCGTCATGCGCCACCATATCCGGATGCACCATATCTTCATTGTGATGCTGGCGCCGCGCGCAACCGCAATCGATCAGGGATAATTTTTCGTCGGCCTTATCATAAAGTATATTCGCCGGATGCAAATCTCCGTGGACGAACACGCTGTAATTTTCAACGATATGAAGCTGAAGCTTTCGGGCGTCGCGCAACACCTTCTTCACCCGCCTTAGATCTTTGGGTTCTATATGTCTTTCGTAAAGCGACGCGACGTCCGATTCATTGCCGGCCAGGAACATGACGGATTTATAAACCGTTCTTTCCCTTACGGCCGTTGCCTGATGCGCGAAATTCAGAAATTCGGCCATGTCTTTTATGATCCCGTCCTTTTGCGCCGGCGACAGGGATTTGATCAGGGCGTTGTCGGCCCTTTCGCCCGGGACGAATTCCTCCATTATAAGGCCGACGTCGCTGTCCACGATTTTCGGGATATTTATGTTTCCGGCATATCCGGCCAATTGTTCGCGGTATTGGATTTCGGCCAGCCGGCTCTCTTCGAAATCCGGATCGACGAGCCCCCGTTCCGCGCCGCGGCTTTTTTTGCACACAAGGCGCCGCCCGCCATATTCGACGAGAAAGGCGTCGGCCTTTGACCACGGTTCCGGGGCAAATTTCTTTATTATTTTGAAGTCTTCCACAACACAATTATATTATAAAATATAATTTTGTCAATACGGGTCAGATAAAGCCCGTAGTTCTATTTACAGTTTGGATATTGCTTCCATCGGGCAGGCGTTCAGGCACGCGCCGCAATCCTGACACAGAGCCGGGTCTATCGTGAATTTGCCGTTTTCCCCGGGCTTTGCCGCGTTGAACATTTGGCAAACCGCCGCGCACGCGCCGCATCCGACGCACTTCGAAGAGTCTATTTTATATGCCATGATTTTTTCCTTATGTTTATCTATTGTTATTGAGAAGGCTTAGCACATACTGAAACATCGCGATGAACGATATGTAAAGGTGCAACGCCCCCAGTACCGCGAGTTGATCGGTTTGTGATTTATCCGCCGTCGTGAACGCGTTTTTAAGGAACTGCATATCGTACGCCGTGAACAATGCGAACACCAAGACGCCGATCGCGGATATTATCGTCGCCGCCGTGCTTCCAAGCGGCCATATCATCGAAACCATTCCCGTAAGCAAAAGGCCTATCATGCCCAAAAACAAAAATATCCCCATGCCCGACAAGTCCGCCAGGGTTTTATATCCGAACAGGGCCATGCATCCGAACATCAAGGCCGCGATGAAAAACGCCTGCAAGATCGACACCGGATTTATCGACAGCGACACCGCGATCAAAGGCGTCATCACGAATCCCATAAGGACGGAATATATTCCCAATAAAAGCGCCCCCGTTTGCGGCCGCATATGAAAGATGCGGATCTGGGTGAATATCGACAGCCCCAATCCGCCGAACATTGCAAGGTAGAACAGCGGCGACAGGCCCGTTTCCGTAAATACCAAGGGCAGGCCCCACCTTAAGGTCGCGTACGACGCGACGGCGCTTACGCCCACCGCGGCGAACATAATCGCAAAAACTTTTTTCAAGAACGTTGACATACAAACTCCTTTCTTATACCATGGAATATAGCATAGACGCCCAGGGCATTTCAAGATGATTTTGGTAAAACCTATTTCGCCGGTGGCCGCGGATCTGTTCGGGTTGGAGATTCGGTGGTATGCGATCGCGTATATTTTGGCGTTCGTGATCGGATTATGGCTTTGCAAAAAATTATCGGTATCCAGCGGCGAAAAGTTGGAGAAAAAGTATTGGGACGATTTGTTCACTTATGTAGTCGTCGGGATCATACTCGGCGGGCGTCTCGGTTACGTTCTGTTTTACAATCTGCCTTTCTTTATGGAGAATCCCATGGAGATTTTTATGGTATGGAACGGCGGCATGGCGTTTCACGGAGGTCTTCTCGGCGCGGTCGTCGCGGCGTTTCTGTTCGCAAAGTCCGGGCGGGGCGGTCTTCATATTCTTGACAAGATGGCCGTCGCGGGACCGATAGGGCTGTTTTTCGGGCGCATCGCCAACTTTATAAATATGGAAGTCATGGGGCGCGCGACGGACAGCGCCTTGGGCGTCGTGTTCGCCGGGGCATTGGATCAGACGCCGCGCCACCCGAGTCCCTTGTACGAGGCCGCGTCCGAAGGAATTCTTCTTTTCATCATAATGGCCGTGCTTTGGCGGACGAAATTAAGGGAAAGGGCGGGGGCGTTGTCCGGCGTATTCGGGATATGCTATGGCATATTCCGCACCATATGCGAGCAATATCGCGCGCCCGACGTTCAAATCGGATTTTTATTCGGGACGACATGGATCACCATGGGGATGCTGTTATCCCTGTTTATGATTGCAATCGGGATATTCATGTTATATAATGGATTGAAAACACGGGAAAATTCATGAAGCGCGCCGATCTTGTCCGAAGCGTTCAAGTTCAATTCAAAAATATGACCGCCGAATCCGCGGCCTCTATAACCGACAGCGTATTCGGCCGGCTTATGGAAGCGGTGGCCGAGGGCGACAGGGTGGAACTGCGCGGGTTCGGCGTGTTTCAGCCGCGCGCCCGCATGACCAAAATCGGATTCAATCCCAAAACCCGCGAACGCGTCGCAGTGGCCGCCGGCCGGACCGTGAAATTCCGCCCGTCCGCGAAACTTACCAAAGAGATAAACCAATGATAAAAAGGATTTTCAGCCGCGTTCATACGCGGTATGATTCCATTAAACGGCTTTTATGGCTTAAATGCAGCAGTTGCGACAGGCTTGTCTATTACAAGGACTATCGCGACAACTTCCGCGTGTGTCCGTTTTGCGGCCACGCGTTCCCGATGACCCCGACCCAAAGGTACGCCCTTTTGTTCGACGACAAGAATTACACGGATATTCCGATGCCTATCGCAGGGGATGATCCGTTGGGTTTTGTCGACCGCATCCCTTACTCCGAAAGGCTGGCCGACGCGCGCGAAGACACGCACATGAAAGACGCGTTCGCCGCCGCGGACGGAAAAATCAACGGCATAGACGCGACGATCGGCGTTCTGCACGGGGAATTCATGATGGGCTCCATGGGGCGGTCCGTCGGCGACGGGATCATAGCGTCCATGAATCACGCCGCGTCGGAGGGGCGCGCGTATGTCATGATCACGAGTTCCGGCGGCGCGCGCATGCAGGAGAATATCCTTGCCCTTATGCAGATGGCGCGGACCGTGGCCGCCGTGGACAAGCTTTCTGCGGCGAAATTGCCCTATATAGTCGTTCTCGCCGATCCGACGTACGGCGGCGTGACGGCGTCGTTCGCAATGCTGGGCGATATCCATATAGCGGAGGCGGGCGCGCGCATAGGTTTCGCCGGGCGCCGCGTCATAGAACAGAATCTGCGCGAAAAACTTCCCCCCGATTTCCAGACCGCGAATTATCTTTACGACCACGGAATGGTCGACATAGTGTGCAAGCGGAAGGATCTGCGCGAAACGATCGGCACGGTGTTGTCGATCCTTGCGCGCCGCGCCCCTTCGGAGGAGCCGAAAATCTCCGCGCCGCCCGTGCCGGTTCCGGAAACGCGCAGGCACGGCGGGCGCCACCGGGACAAGGACGGGGCCGAGGTGTCGGAGTCGTATGAAAAAGTCATGCTTGCGCGGAATGAAAACCGGCCGCACTTTTTGGACTATGCGGCGGGACTGTGCCAAAATTTCACGCCGCTTGCGGGAGACAGACGGTTCGCGGAAGATCCGGCGCTGATAGGCGGGCCGTGCTATTTTTGCGGGATCCCGGCGATGCTTATCGGAACGGAATTGGGCCGCAATCTTGAAACGCGCCAGACGCATCGGTTCGGAATGCCAAATCCGGAGGGATATCGCAAGGCGGCGCGCCTTATGCGTCTGGGTGAAAAATTCGGCCTTCCGGTAATAAGCCTTGTCGATACCACGGGCGCGAACGCGGGCCGCGAAGCCGAAGAGCGCGGCCAGGCCGAAGCCGTCGCGCGATGCATTCAAACCGGGCTTTCGATCGCCACGCCGTTCGTTTCGGTCATAGTCGGGCAGGGCGGATCCGGCGGCGCGATCGCGATCGCGACCGGGGATCGGATATTGATGATGGAGAACGCGATCTATTCCGTCATCGCGCCGGAATCATGCGCGTCGATATTGTGGAAAGACAACAAGTTCGCGGATGCGGCGGCCGGGGCGCTTAAATTGACGGCGGGCGATCTGTACGCGCTGAATACGATAGACGAAATCGTGAACGAGCCGTCGGGCGGCGCGCATAACGATTGGCAGACGACGATGGAACTTTTGGGCGACGCGATAATGCGGAACCTTAAAGAGCTTCAAGAAATAGACCCGGCCGCGCTTCCCGGCGCGCGCGCGAAAAAATTCTTCGCAATGACAAGGGACGTGGAGATAACGGTGGGCGGGGAAGAATAATAAAGTTCCCCTCTATGGAGGGGTGGATTGCGAGCCGCAGGCGAGCAAGACGGGGTGGTTCGTCAAACAGATGTGCTTGTTTGTCCAACCACCCCGCCCCTTCGGGGCACCCCTCCATAGAGGGGAACTTGCGCTCTGCAAACCCGCACAACCACCCCGGCGCTTCGCGCCACCCCTCCATAGAGGGGAACTTGGGCTCTGCCTTAGGGAACTATAAGCGCCAAATGCAAAGACAAACAAAAACATACCATTCTCTGCCGTTCAATCCCGGTTTAACAAATCGGGCGAAAGGGTTGCGCAAGGCCGGCAGTTTGCCGGAGGCGTTGTTATGGAAGGAAATCAAGAACAAGAAACTTAATGGATTGGATTTTGACCGACAGAAAGTTATAGGGAACTATATGGTGGATTTTTTTTGCGCAAGCCATAAATTGGTGATTGAAATTGACGATAAAATGACACATGAGTGGAAGGGCGCGTACGATGCGAAACGCGACGAGTATCTAAAAAGTTTGAATTTGACCGTCGTGCATATCTCTGCGGAATCTGTGCTGAAAAATCCGAAAAACGTATTTGCTTTTTTGGAAGACCGTCTTGGCGTTGCATAAGTTCCCCTCCATAGAGGGGAACTTTGGCTCTGCCCGGGGGAACTTAGGCCATACCGAAAAAGTGCTTGACTGGGGGGCGGGGATTTTCTAGAATTTTATCAGCGCCGACAGCGTCAGCAGCATGGTTAGTGGAAAAAATCATATTGCGTTTTTATTTAAGGTTGCAGATTCCGCGCTCAACAAGGAATCAATGCGGGCTTGACAGGGCCGCATGCGACCCTTGGTTTGCCGCGCGCGGCAAAATATAAAAATAAAAATTTCAATTGGCTCCGTTTTTTGGGATGAACGGAAAACACCCATAACTTTTATCGGCGTGGTTTGTGCTGAATATGTCGAATAAGCACGGGTTGGGCAGAGCTGATTCCAATCATTTTCCACGACCACGCCGGCCACCCTTCGCCAATCACCCTTCGCCAAGGCTTCGGGCGACAGGGGCTTCGGGTGGCACAGCCAAAAGCGGAGAGCCAAATGAAATCGGGATTGAAAGAGTTTTTAATCATTACATTCTTCTTCATTGCACTTGCGCCTTCGGCCCACGCCGCCAGTTTTTGCCGCAAAACCGTCACCTGCGCCGATCTTAAAACCGCATGGAACAATGATACTACCCAGTTAACGGCAGCTTACCCTGACGGTTACGGTTATGGCGCCGGATACGAGAATGTCCCGTG
>JAISSM010000052.1 GCA_031273075.1 Rickettsiales bacterium | reverse complement strand
TGAAAAAAATGAAGAATGAAGAATTAAGAATGAAGAATGGATGTCGCGCTTCGCGCGCGCTTAAAGACTTTCTTCATTATTATTTCTTATTTCTTTCTTCATTCTTCATTCTTCATTATTCATTATAAAGAAATGTCTCGCACAAAAAAAATCATCGCAATCGACGCCCACGGCGGGGACAACGCCCCGAACGCGGTGTTCGGCGGCATGAATCAATACCTGTTTTTGAACGGCGAGGATTCCATATTTTTCAGAATATTCGGACACGAGGACCGGCTGCGCAATCTTTTGAAAAAATATCCCAGGGTCGCGCGGAATTCCATGCTGATACACGCGCCCGATACGATAAAGCCGACCGACAAGGTCGCCGAAATCGTCCGCCATGCGGCGGAAACGTCGATGTATAAAGCCATAAAGGACGTCCGCGCGGGCGAATCCTGCGCGATAGTTTCGGCGGGCAATACGGGCGTGCTGATGGCGCTTGCGAAATTGGGTTTGAAAACCATAGAGGGGATCAGCCGCCCGGCGATTACGACGATGATGCCGTGCGGCGACGGCGACGGCCGCGTGGTGATGCTGGACCTTGGGGCGAACATACATTGCGACAAGGAAATGCTGTTTGATTTTGCGATTATGGGAAGCGTATATGCGGAGGCGATCGGCGGACGGATAAGACCGAAGCTTGGCCTTTTGAATATCGGGGAAGAGGACCAGAAAGGATTGGACGCGCTTCAAATATTGAATAAAACGCTTAACGAAAACAAATCGAAATTGCCGTACGATTACGTCGGATTTATAGAGGGTAACGATATCGGCGGCGGCGCGGTGCATGTGGTTGTGACGGACGGCTTTACGGGGAATATAGTCCTTAAAACCGTGGAGGGCACGGCGAAATTGATAAAACGCGTGCTTATGGAGGCGATGAAAAAATCATTGCTTGCGATCGTGGGAATGTTTTTTCTGGTGAACGTGTTCAAAAGATTGAAACATAAAATAGACCCGCGGTCGTACGCGGGCGCGGTGTTTATGGGCGTGAACGGATTCGTGGTCAAAACGCATGGAGCCAGCGACGCGCTCGCGTTCTGCAACGCGATTGGTTATGCGGCGAAAATGGCCGAAAGCGACGTTAATGGAAAAATAAAATACCACGCCGAAAAACTCTCGACAATAAAGTCGCAACTCACACAATAAAGTCCCCCTTGTCTCCCCCTCCTTGAGGGGGAGCTTAAAACATGCAGAGCCAAAGTTCCCCTCTATGGAGGGGTGGCGCGAAGCGCCGGGGTGGTCCGTCATCCCCGCACTCCCCTTCGTCATCCCCGCGACTGCGTCCGCCGAAGCCTTGGCGAAGGCGGAAGGCGGGGATCCATTGCGCCGCAGGCATTTATCGTCATTGCGAGCCAAAGGCGAAGCAATCCATTCTCTTTTGTCATCCCGCGGCTTGACCGCGGGATCCAGGTAATAAGGTGGGGCGGCTTTTTATAAAAGCCGCCTTTCCTGTTTGCCCTAGGTAGGGCGGCTTTTTATAAAAGCCGCCTTGTTGTTTGTTTTCAACAAACAAGGTGTGTTTCATAGAAACACACCCCACCCGCGGCAATCATTGTTAATTGCCTGCCACCCGAAGCCCCTGTCGCCCGTAGTTTTAACGAAGGGTGATTGGCGAAGGGTGGTTCATTATTAATTCTTCATTGAAACGCGGCCGCGCATTTCTCCGCGATCTGCGCGTTGCGCGAAAACCCGGACAAAGCGCTTGCGCTGAATATCATGGCGCCAAGGCCCGCGACGCCGGACGCCCCGGCGAGAACCGTCGCGCCGACGTTCATGGACTTGTGCGACCCGTCCTTCGCGTCTTTTGTATTGGCGGACATGGATATGACTCCGCCGGCGATTCCGGCGGCGGCGCCGACTGCGGATATGACCCCGGCCGTCGTCATCTGTTTTTTGATTTCCGCGATATTGCGCGGGTTCATGCCCTTGCAGCCCTCGACGATCTTGGTCATGACGTCCATATCCGGATTTGCGGAATCCGCGAATATCATTTCCATGCGTTGATTTTCGATCTCCACGCGGTAGGAATCGCACGCGTTCATATCGACGATAAGTTCGTCGATTGTCTTGGTTCCAAGGAACGAAGTGACCGCCCCGGCCGCGCCGCCGGCGCCTCCGACGAACGAGCCCACGGTGCGCGCCTTTCCGAACGCGCCGGATTTCTTGACCGCCTCGTCCCGTCCTTCGCCCGCCTTTCTGTATTTTTCCGCGCCACCGCCGATTTCATCGTAAAGCGCCAAAAACCGGTCGAATCCCGCGACGCTCCGACCTTCCGCGCTCATATTTTCGTATACGGGAATCAACCCTTCGGCCTCGGCCATTTTCTCGCCGAACGCGTCGATCCTGCCGCCAAGAGATTTTACTTTGTCGTCTTGTTCGACTTTCATGACTCCGGCGACGCCGCCGACGCCGCCGCCGATTAATCCGACGCCGCCGCCGGCAAGGGAAATGCCGGCCATGATTTTTACTTGGTTGATTTTTTCGGAAATACCGACGCAAGACGCGCGCGCCGCTTCGCGCGCGGCGTTAAAGCGCGACGAAATGTCGCCGGGATCGCCCGCCGCATGCGCGAGCGCGGGAATCGTCAAGATCGATAAAAACGCCAAAACCTTCTTCATCCTGTTTCCTTACATATCCACCAACTTATAAAAGCAACCGCTGGCCCAATCGCCAAGCGTGCTGCCCTTTTCATATTCGCACCCTGTGGCCGCGTCGCGCATCTCGACCCTGGCTTCCTCCTCCTGCGTCCAATGAACGTTGTCGCCGCAACTATGCGAATACTTTCTTGCGCCCCTGTCGTCTTTAAGCACGAACATTATTTTTTTATCGGCCGACATTCCGAACGCCTCGCTGCAAGTCGGCGTACGAACGGGGAACGGATCCGAAACGGCTAGGAACCCGTCCAAGCCGGAGTTGAGATCGGAGGCGGAGGGCGGATCGCCGCGCCAAACGAACACGCGGATATCCTTGCCCGTATCTTTGATTCCGATTTTATGGGTATAGAAATTGGACTGATTGATATTTTCGTTGCCATTTTCGCCGCTGCGCACCCATATGAAATGACGATTTTCATTGCCTATATGGGAAACATTCGCGGTCAAAGTGTCGCCCAGTTTATTGCCGCCGGAAATTTTCACCCCATAGATTTCTATATTTTCCACATGAACGGGCATTTTCTCAACGCCGCTGCATATTTTGAATATCAGCGTGCTTCCGGCGTCCTTTTCCTGAACCCTATACGCTTGGGTCTTCGGCCAATCTGGTTTCTCTCCGACCCCCCAAAATTGTTTGTCGTTGCAGCCCGGCGCCTCGCGCGTGATTTTCAATTTCAAATCGTTCCCGACGGCGGCCTGCTTGATTTTGGTTTCGGGATCATTGTTTCTATAAATATAAAAATTAGTGTTGTTCTCCGCCGACTTGCCGAACGTGATTTTCACGGACGCTTCGCGGGGATTTGCATCCGGGCCCGTTGTGCAGGTTATTATCGCTTTTATAACTTCGGCTCCGGAATCTTCCCGCTTGATCATGTATTCTCTATTTTTATTCGGCGCCGACGGCTTGCCGCCGCCGACCGCCCATGAATAACGAAGATTCTTGTTATCACAGCCGACGGGCCCGGGTTTGGGAATTTCCACAAATAACCTGTCTTTGACATTTACGGGATTGATTGCATTTTGATCCTGATCCAAAAGT
>JAISSM010000004.1 GCA_031273075.1 Rickettsiales bacterium | reverse complement strand
AGAAGCCAAATCAAAGCGTCAGAAAATCCTGGCCGATATGAAAAAAACAAACGGTGAAAAAATCAACGTCATCAAAAAAGCATTGGCCGCCCAGCGCGCAAAGTTCGGCGCGGCCGGGGCCAACGCGGACGGAATGTCGAAAGACGCCGTTCTCGAACGCATCAGGGCGGAGGCCGCGGAACCGTTCGAGGAAAAACTTAAGGACGCAAAGGAAAAACTTCGCGGCATAAAAACCGCGTCGAGGTTCAATCTTATCAGGGGCATTCTCGGGCGCGCGGGAAAAATGATTTTGGAATGACGGACAACTTATGCGGATCCGCCCTCTCTTTCCTTGATTCTTGGAACGGGTTTCTGGGGCTTTCAACGCCGCGGCATCACAAAGAGATAATGGAGTTTCTTGTCCGCGCCCACGCCGAACGCCCGAAACGCGCGCTTTTAACCGCGTTCCGCCATTCGGGGAAATCCACCGTCGTCGGAATTTTCGCGGCCTGGCTTCTTAAAACAAAGCCCGAATCGCGCCTGCTTGTTTTGTCCGCGGAACAAACGCTGGCGGGGCGCATGGCCGCGCACATAAAGCATGTTTTGGAGCATCATCCCGAATGCAAAGATCTGATCCCCGACGGAAAAAAAGAGTGGGCCGCGCACAAGTTCACCGTCGCGCGCGCCGTCGGAATCAGAGAGCCGTCCCTGGCGTGCCAGGGCGTGCGCGGGAACATCACCGGAATGCGCGCCGATCTTATAATCTGCGACGACGTCGAAGTGCCGAACACCGCGAACACCGCGCCCAAGCGGGAGGACCTTAGGACGCGGCTTCGCGAATTGGATTTCATTCTGTCGCCGGAGGGATGCATCGTCTATATCGGAACGCCGCACGCGGAGGACACGATTTATAAAACAATGAAGAATGAAGATTGAAGAATGAAGAAAGAAATTAAGAAATAATAATTAAGAAAGTTTTTAAGCACGCGCGAAAGGTCTTGGACCCGTGGGTCTTGGACCCGAAGCGCGACATCCATTCTTCATTCTTAATTCTTCATTCTTATTTCGTTGTTAACTGTTTATAAGTTTACGGATTCTGGCGAGGAGGGTTTTGCCTTCTTCTCCGAACATCGGAAGGTATGTTTCGTATTCGGGCAAATCCGCCTGGACTTCCGCGCGAAGCAATTCCGTCGGCTCCAACGACAAAATCCCGGCCGCCCGCGCCCAAAGGCGAAGCGCGCCGTCCGTCCTGACTACGTTTTGCCACGCGGCGATCCCGTCCGAATCCCTTAAAACCGATCCGACGCCGGTTTGCCAATTGCCTTCGAATTTTTTGACGATCGAAAGGGATTTTATAACGTCCAAGTGCGCCGCGTCCGGTTTGAATTTTCCAAGCGCGCGGATCAATTCGTCGTATTCGTCGTCCGAGATTTTGCCCGGCGCCGCAAAATTCGCGCCGCATGGAACAAGCTCCGCATCTATCGAATTCATTTTCGTCCGGCCGCTTTTAAGATCCGATATATGTTTGCTAAGGAATTTTCCGCACGGAAGTCTTTCGATCTCGCCCATGACCGCGGCGTTCGCCTCTTTCATCAAAACGGGATTCACCGCCGACCATGCCCCCTCTATCGCGGACGCGTTGCGGTACAGATTCATCAATTTCTGCGCTATCGCCGCCGCCTTCGTTTTCACGGCGTTCAGTCCATAACGATTTGCACGACCTTGTGCAGGCGCCCGGCCGCGTTTTTGATCTGCAGGACCTCGTCCGACGTTTTACCGATAAGCTTGCCCTTCGCGTCGATGTCGACCAGAACGACCCGCGCGTGGGTTTTCACATCCGGCGACAGGTCCGCGAAGTCGTCGTTCAAATACACCGCCATGTCGCCCTTCCCCGCGACGGCCTCCGCGTCCGCGAACAGATACGCGTGAAGCGGAAACATTTTCCCGATCGCCTTCGGATTCGGAACCACGGCGTAAATCGAATCGCGCCCCTCGAGCCCGATCGGCATCGCGATCATTTTTTCGTCCGATTTGGAAAACACCAGGATCCCCTTCTCGCCCGGCTCCGCAAAAATGGGAACAAGTTTTTTCCGGACGGAATCGTATATGTTCGCGCCGTACAAAGCGCCCGCGGAAGACGCGCCCGGCACCAGAACGGCCTTCACCTTTTCCTCCGTCTTCGTGATGAATTTGCCAAGCTTGCCGCCGTTGTACAGCGTCGCGATCGTTTGAAACAGTTTGTCGCGCGACAGGCCGAACAATTTCGCAAGCGGCTCTATCTCCGGTTCGAACACGCCGCGCTGACCCACCTCTATCTTGTGATAGACCGACAGCGTCATTTTCGCGCGCCTCGCCGCGTCCGCAATGGTCACGTTCGCGGCCTTGCGCAGGCACCGTATGCCCGCGCCGAAAATCTTAAGCCCGCTGTCCTCGTTCGCGGACAGGCGCTTTTTCATCTCGGTCTGCCACACGCCCGCGATCGCGTCGGTTTCCTTGATGAATATGTCGCTTATCCTGCACGACAAAAGCTCGCACAGAACCAACAGCTGCTTTTGATTCAGCCGGCGCACGCCCTTTTCGATCTTGGACATCGCCGACAAGGACAGGTTCGCGTCGCGCGCCAATTTCGTCATGCGGACGCCGCGCGCCAGTCTTATGGAGCGTATGTTATTCGGGAATATGATTTCTTCGTATGCCATGGACGGATTATAGAAACTCTTCGTTATATTTGTCAAGCGCGGGCGCGTCGTCCGCGTTTTGCGCCCGCGGCGCGGGTTGAGGGGGCACGACGTCCAAATCCGAAAACAGGCTTATGTCCAGACGGCAGTTCAGCACGACGTCCTTCACCGGGCCGTGTCTGTTTTTCCCGATGACAAGCTCCGCCTTATATTCCGATTCGGCCAGACGCTTTTTATAGTCTTCGGGCGACAATTTCGCGCGCCCGTAGAATATATTGTCCTCCGGGTCCTTGTTCGTAAGGTAATACCATTCGCGGTACGTGAACATGACGATGTCCGCGTCCTGCTCTATGGAGCCCGAATCGCGCAGGTCGGACAGAATCGGCTTTTTGCTTTTGCGGTCCTGGGACTCCACGGAGCGCGACAATTGCGAAAGCGCCACTATCGGGACGTCCAGATCCTTGGCCAGCATTTTAAGGCCGCGCGTGATTTCGGAAATTTCCTGGACGCGGTTGTCGTTGCGCCGGCCGCCCGCGGACTGCATAAGCTGAAGATAATCTATAACGATCAGCGCGACGCCGCCGTATTTGCGCGCGATCCTCCGCGTCTTCGCGCGGATCGCCGCGACGGAAAGCGCCGGGGTTTCGTCTATCATAAGCGGAAGGTCCTTCAAAAGGTTCGCCGCGTTCGCAAGGTCTATCAGATCCTTGTCGGTCAAAGTGCCCGCGCGCATCGAATCGCTTTGTATGCGCGTATACGAAGACAGGATCTTCCCGGCCAATTCCTCGCGCGACATTTCAAGCGAAAAGAAAACCACCGCGCCCTTGATGTTCGGATTCGCCTGTTTCTTCAAAATCGCGTCGGCCGCGTTGAACGCCATGTTCATCGCGACGGTCGTCTTTCCCATTCCGGGGCGGCCCGCGACTATCGTCAGTTCGGATTTCCGAAGCCCGTGAAGCACCGCGTCCAAATCGCGGAATCCGGTCGTCAGGCCCGAAAGGCCGCTTTCGGACCGGCATACTTCGCTTATCGCCTCGAACGCCTCCTTGAACGCCTCGGCCGCGGGTTTGGCGTCCTTCGTCGCGTCGCCCTGGGCAAGTTCGAAAAGTTTTTGCTCCGCCGACTCTATGTTGTCGTCGACGGTCCTGTCAAGGTCCTCTACCGAAGCCTCCTGTATCATCTTTTGGCCAAGGTCGATTATTTCGCGGCGGATAAAGTTGTCGTACACTATGCGCCCATAGGATTTTATATCCATCACGCCGGCGCCCATGGAGACAAGTTTCGAAAGGTATTCCGTGCCGCCAAGATCGTCAAGCGCGCCGGACTGGGCCAGGTAATCCTTTATCGTCGCCGCGTCTATCGGGGCGCCCTTGGCGAAATATTTGGTCGCGACTTCGTAAATTTTTTGGTGCGCCGGATGCACGAAGTGTTCGGGCTTTAGATATTCGCCGACGTACTCAAGCGCGCGGTTGTTCAGCAATATCGCCGCAAGCACCGCCTGTTCGGCTTCCAGATTCGCGGGCATGTTTCCGGGGGTCGTATTCATAACCGACATACTAGGACAAAAAAATGAAAAATCAAGAACCATTTTTATCGGGATACAAATCGCTTTCGATTCCGATTTGCGACAAGTCAGGGCAAAGCGCGTGGCCCGAGGCGTTCGACCGCGAACGAATCGAAGAACTTAGGAAGACGGTCGGACCGAGGCATTTTTCGGCGCAGATGATGCTGAATTTCATCGGCGCGGACAAGGCGCGGCTCGATCCCGGGGCGTTGATCTTTTACGACGACGAATTCGATCCGAAGACGGCGAAACTCGGCCGCGTTCAAATCACGGGGCGCGCGCTTTACTGGGACCCGTCAAGCGGCCGCAAGTCGGCCGACGGAAGCGTCGTCGTTCTGGTTCTCAGGAACGGGGCGACCGGGGACGCGTATATTCACGACTGTATTTATATCACGCGGGACGAAGACGACCGGCATCCGTTGACCACGCAATGCGCGCGCGTTCTGGAATTCATGCGCGCCAACGGGGCCGCCACAATCGCGATAGAGGTCAACGGAATGGGCGGCGCGCTTCCCGAAATCATAAGAAAAGAGGCCGCGTATATCGGCGCGCACGTCAACGTGATCGAAGTGAAAAACCATCGTAACAAAGTCGAAAGGATTTTGGACGCCATAGACCCGCTGATAAATTCCGCGCGGCTTCACGCGCATGAAAAAATAAAAGAGACGGATCTGATAGACGAGATGGCCGAATGGTCGCCGGACGGATGGACAAGGGACGACGGCCTGGACGCCCTGGCCGGAGCGCTTGACATGACGCCGCTGCCGGTCCGCCCGCACTTTCAGCGCATACGGATATACTCCGCACAAACGGAGTTCAAGTTTTAATTGTGATACGGGATTCGCGATTCGGGATTCGTGGCTTTTGCGCGACCATCGTCATACAATCAGGACCTCCATATCACATATCACTTATCACATAAAGGAGTGAATAATGAACAACAAAAAGATATTACAACTTTACAAAAAGGCAATGGACTTGCGCGCGCCGTGGATCGGACGCTGGGATCAATGCCGGAAATACACCCTGCCCGCGTCGGAAACGGAGGCCGCCGCGCTTTTCGATTCGACCGCCGGGGACGCGGCGGAGGCGCTTGCCGCGAACATTTTCTCCCTGCTTACGCCCGTCGAATCATTGTGGCTTAACCTCGATCCGATCGCGCACGACGACGGCGCCTGTCCGCAAGAGATCCTGCGCGCGCATCTCAACGATTCGAATTTCTATACTTCGATACATCAATGCTATCTCGATCTGGTCGTGCTCGGAACCGCGTGCCTGTTCATGGCCGAAAGCCCGATCGGAAGCGCGTCCGCGTTCAACTTCACCGCGGTGCCGATGGGCGACATAGCGGTCGCAAGAAATTTCTCGGACGAAATCACCGCCGTTTTCCACACAACTTACGTGACCGCGATTGACATCCCCGAACGCTGGCCCGCGTTCGCGCCGACGCCGGAACTTCTTCGGACCATAAAGGAAAATCCCGCCGCGCCCGTAAAGATGATTCAGGCGGTGATCAAAAACGACAAATGGGATTACGTTTCATGGCTTGACGCCGGGGGCGATTTCGAAAACAACGTCGTCGCGGTCGGGGATTTCCAGACGAATCCGTACATCATATTCCGCTGGTCCGCCGCGGCGGGCGAACCGTACGGGCGAAGCCCGGCGATGCGCGCGCTTCCCGACATAAAGACCGCGAACAAAGTCGTCGAACTTGTCCTTAAAAACGCGGCGATCGCGGTCGCGGGAATCTGGCAGGCGGACGACGACGGCGTCATAAATCTTTCGAACATTACGCTCACGCCCGGCGCCATAATCCCGAAAGCCGTCGGATCAAGCGGACTGGTTCCCCTCAAATCCGGCGCGGACTTCGACGTGTCGGAGATAATCTTGGGCGATCTTCGCACGCGGATAAAACACGCGATGCTTGCCGACCGGATATCCGTTCTGAACGACAAAGAAATGACCGCGACGGAAGTCATGGCGCGCAACACCGACATGATGCGGATCCTGGGCGCGACATACGGGCGCATCATGAACGAGCTGATCCGGCCGCTTGTCGGGCGCGGATTGGGCATACTAAGCCGGCGCGGAACGATTCGAAAGACGTCTCTTCGAACGGACGCGCGGCTTCGGTACACGGCGCCGATCTCGCAGTTGGCGGCGGCGGAAAAACTGAACGACATTCTCGCGTTCGTGAACACGGCCGCGGCCGCGGGATTCGAGGACGTCATAAACCGGCCGGCGCTTGCCGCGTATCTCGCGAACGCGATGCATGTTCCAACGGAAATAATGAAGAATTAAGAATGAAGAATGAAGAAAGTAAAAGGAGTTTATCATGAGAGAGGTGGAAAAAAATTTTGGGCGGTGTTTCAATACGCCCGCGGGAGAGTTCGTGTTGAAACATCTCTGCGGAATAACCACAGAACGATATCTCGGCGCGAACGCGACCGAGGCCGAGTTGCGCGGGCTGGAGGCACAGCGCGCTTTGGTCCATATGATTATGAAACTTGCGGCGAGGGAGTGAATCATGAAACAGAAATCGCAGTTTTTCAACACGGCGGAACTTTTGCGCAACACGTGGATCGTACTTGCCGCGATCGGCGGAATAATCTATTGGGCCGCGCGGCAGGACTCGTCCTTGGCCGATATAAAAGAAAACCGGACGAAAATCGGGATGCTTGAAAACCGGATAATAATTTTGGAAAACGGTTTGGACAAACTGGCCGTCAAAATCGACGGGATGAGGGAGGACCTGTCCCTAATAAAAAGCGCAGTGCTTAAATAAAACGCGGCTTTGCCGCGTTTTATTTAATGAAGAATGACGATTGAAGAATGAAGAATGGATGTCGCGGCGCCTTGCGCCGCGTGCTTAAAAACTTTCTTCATTATTATTTCTTATTTCTTTCTTCATTCTTCAATCTTAATTCTTCATTAAAAAATCCCCCGAAGGGGGATTTTTTAGAGTTGAGACGTATATCCGCTGATCGTGATGATCGGGTGAAGGACATACATGTCATACGTCGTTTTGCCGGACGTTTTGGATCTTCCCTGCGCCAATCCAACGCATGACGCCAGCAAAAGGCCTGCAAGGCCAAGGGTTACTATTTTCTTCATAGTTTTCTCCTTATTGTAGGCTTTTTGAAGCCGGTTTCAATATAGCATTGTAAAATCGGGATGGCAAGGAAAAAATTAAGAATGAAGAATGAAGAATGAAGAATGGATGTCGCGGGGCGTTGCCCCGCGTGCTTATATTACCACCCCGGCGCTTCGCGCCACCCCTCCATAGAGGGGAACTTAATTTATTTCCCGCCCATAAGGGTCGGAAGAAGGCCGATACCCGCGGTGCCGAGCGTTTGGAACGTGCCGCCCCCGGCGTTCATATTCTGCATAAGGCCGCTTACCTGCTCCATCGTTCCGGCCGTGTTCTGTTTCTGCCCTATCGTTCCCAGCGTTCCGGTTATCATATTCCCCACCGCCTCTTTGCTTTTCTTTTTAAGCACGCTCGGGTCGCATTCCTGCGCCTTTTGCATTATCTTGGCGTGCATGGACACTTCGTCCGGAAGCAGGTCCTCCTCTTCCCAGCCCATCCGCGCGTATATCTCGTACGCGTTGCTGTACGTTTTCTTGTCGTTGTTGCCGCAGGTTCCCTTCTTGGTCGGCGGGCATATATTGCGGACGCTCGACGCCTTCGGATATTTGCCCCATATCCTGCCGCCGTCGGAAACGGGGTCGTTGAAAGTATCAAAGCACCGGTTGCCGTTCCCGCCGGTCATGATATACGATTCGTATCTGCACGACCCCTCATAGCTTTCGGGCGCGTCGACCAGCGCCGCCATGGATTCCGCCGTCGTCGTTCCGATTTTCGCAAACTCTTTCACCATTTTGTTCACATAGCTTTCTTCGGCCCCGGTCGGAGCGCACGCGGCGTTAAGCGCCTGCTCTTCCTTTTTAAGCGCCTGAATTCCCGACCACAATCCGATAGCCATGCCGACAAGATTGGTTCCGACCGCGGCGTCCATTTTTTCCTGCTGTTGTTCCACGACCGCGCCGGCCTTTTTTATCTGCAAAGGGGCCGCCGCAGGCGCCGCGCCGCCGGTTCCCGCGGCCGTTTGGGCGGCCGTCTGGGCGCCGCCGCCGGGATTGGCGGGCGCGATTTGAAGCGCATGCGACGGCGCAGCCGTCGCAGTCAACAGTAAACAGTCAACAGTCAACAGTCGTAGTATTTTCTTCATAAACTCTCTCGTTCTTGATTTTATCATATTTTCGGGTATAATACAAACAATTAGCAAAATGTGATATGTAATATGTGATACGGGATTCGCGATTCGGGATTCGTCCGTCCGCTTCGCGGCCGAGACTTTTGGATTCGAGGCTTTTGTGCGACCAATGTCATACAATCAGAGCCCCCATATCACATATCACTTATCACATATCACAATTAATTATGACGAACAAGTGGCAATTTTTTATATCGAAAAGGCATCGCCGCATCCAGGCCTGGTGGCGTTTTTTTTTCGCGGGCTGGGGCCTTTTGTTCACCCTTATCCTCGTGGCCTCGCCCTTCGTATTCAAGAACATGGCGTGGTCGATCCTTGACATAGTCGACATCGATTCCATCCGCCAAAACAATTTAAGCGTCACGAATTTCAAGATGAACGGCACGGACAGGAACGGCAATCCGTTCTCGTTGTTCACCAGGGCGGCCTTTCAAAGGTTCTCGGAGCCCGACGTTCTTTATTTCGAGGCGCCCAACGCCAACATAGTCCGCCCGAAGAACGGAAAGCCGGTTCAAGAGAACATTTCCGCCCAGATGGGGAAGTTTTTCAAAAAAACAAATAAAATAATTCTGTCCGACGACGTGCGCGTGAAGTCCGGCGACGGGACCTCGGCCCGCGCGAACGAGATGGAGATCGAGTTATAATGAAGAATTAAGAATGAAGAATGAAGAAAGATTAAGGAATAATATATGAAACAAAGTGTGTTAAGGGTGGAACATTTATCAAAGAATTACGGGGCGCGGGCGGTGCTGCACGACGTGTCTTTGGACGTTAAAACGGGCGAATCGGTCGGGCTTTTGGGTCCGAACGGCGCGGGCAAGACCACGGCTTTTTACTGCATCACCGGCCAGATAAGGGCAAGCGGCGGGTCTATTTTTCTTAATTCCCAAGACATAACGCATTTGCCGTTCTATCAAAGGGCGCGTTTGCGCATCGGGTATCTTCCCCAGGAAAACAGCGTGTTCCGCGGCATGACCGTCGAAGAAAACATTTTGGCCATTCTTGAAATATCGGAAAAAAACAAGGGCGCGCGGGCGGATAAATTAAACCATCTTTTGAAGGAGTTTTCGATAGAGCATTTGCGCAAGGCAAGCGCGACTTCGCTCTCGGGCGGCGAACGCCGGCGCGTCGAAATCGCGCGGTCGCTTGCCATAAATCCGTCGTTTATTCTGCTGGACGAGCCTTTCGCCGGAATCGATCCGATCGCGGTCGGCGACATACGCGAACTTGTGTCGCAGTTGAAGGGCCGCGGGCTGGGCGTCATAATCACGGACCACAACGTGCGCGAGACTTTGGGCGTGACGGACAGAAGCTACGTTCTGCACGAGGGGGTCATTCTGAAACACGGCACCACGGCCGAGATCGTCGAGGATCCAATGGTGAGGAAGGTTTATTTGGGGGAAGAGTTCAAGATGTAAAAAGGTAGCAATTAGCAGATAGCAGGAATAAAGTTCCCCTCCATAGAGGGGAACTTTGGCCCTGTGCGGCGGGGTGTGTTTCTATGAAACACACCTTGTTTGTTGAAAACAAACAACGATTTCCTGTTTGCTTTGCAAACAGGAAAGGCGGGTTTTATAAAAACCCGCCCCACCTATTTTATAGACCCTATTACTGCCTAGCGGACCAGGCGGATATGTCTGTCGACAACGATTTGTCCCTTCCGTTGTTTCTCGCGGAGGTAACGCTTGCGCCTTAATCTTTGCTGGCGTCTTTTATGGGCCTCGTACTCCGCCCACATCTCTTCGATGATCGGGTCGTTCGTTCCGAAAAGGCGCCTGCAAGTGGTCAAGTATATTCCGCCCATGTTCCACGCCATCTCCCGCGGGATTTTCGGCGCGTTTTCCTGGGATTTGTCCCATTTGCCGCGCGCGGACAATCCATAGCCATAGACCCTTAGGCCCTCTTTATCCATGCTTGTCGGATCCTTGCCTTCGGCCATGGCCTTTTTATAATTCTCCTTGTCCCAATAGCGCGACGAATCCATAGTCAGAATTTCGTCGCCAAGGGTCACCGCCCCGGTTTTAAGATCAAGCCCGAATTCAAATTTCGTGTCGACAAGTATTATCCCTTTCTTATCGGCGATTTCGCGCGCGCGGGTAAACAGCCTTAACGCGTAATCCTCCACCGTATGCCAGACCTTTTCGGCATCGAAATAATAGTCGAATTCCGGATTCTTGGCGGTTTGTTTCAATATTTCGACCGCCTGTTCGCACGTCACATGCTCATCATGCAGGCCGAATTCGGCCTTTGTGGTCGGCGTCACGATCGGAGTTTCCAAAAACTGGTTCTTTTTAAGCCCTTCGGGAAGTTTTATTCCGCAAACCTCGCCGGTTTTTTCATAACTCTTCCACCCGCTTCCGGTAATATTTCCGCGGACGATGACTTCAAGCGGAAGCATCTTAAGCTTTTTCACAATAGTGGTCCGGCCGCGAAGACGGGCATAATCCTTTTGGAGTTCGGGGTATTCCTTAAAATCTTCCTTTGTGTTAAGCGCTTTTATGAAATGGGTCGGTACGCCCAAGGGCCTCGCTATTCTGATCCATTTGTTCGATATATAGTGAAGCGCGGCGCCTTTGAAAGGAACGCCGCCCTCCCATATCACGTCTTCCGTCGAAGTGCGGTTGGATACACGGATGCCCAACTTGTCGCCGGGCAGCTCGAAAGTATCGCGGACCTTGCCGTGACTGCGATATTTATATGCGATTTTCGGAGGGGACATACGCGCGGAAGATAACTGGCTTTTCATAAGAATATCCTTTTCGGTTGTTCTCTCCGATGTGGATCATAGGATATTTTTATGACAAAAGCAAGCATTGGTAACTAAATTACCGTGACTTTTTACGTCACGGTAATTTAGTTACCAATGAAGAATTAAGAATGAAGAATTAAGAATGGATGTCGCGGGGCTTTGCCCCGCGTGCTTATTACTGGATACCTCGGTCGGGGTCGCAGACCCCCGCCGCGGTATGACAAAGGTAAAAATCTTTCTTCATTCTTCATTCTTCTTTAGAATGGCAAAGGCGGCGATGTGCTCTTTAAGACGCGCGCGATAGTCGTTGTTCTTTTTCGCCCATTCGACAAGCTTGTCGAAATTTCCATTCACCTTTCGCGCCGCGTTGAATCTGTTCTCGGTTTTCAAAAATTCTTCAAGGTCCAGCGATCCATGTTGTGAATCCATGCTAAGCGGGTTTTTGCCCTCTTCCAGCAACGCCGGATCAAACCGGAACAACGGCCACGCGCCTGTTTTCACAAGGTCTTGCTGGTGCGCCGGTCCGTTCGCAAGATCGAATCCGTGCGATATGCACGGGCTGTACGCAAGTATTATCGACGGGCCGTCGAACGCCGCCGCCTCTTGAAACGCGCGCGCGGCCTGGGCCGGGTCCGCGCCGATCGCGATCTGGGCCACATACGCGCCGGACATCATCGCGATAAGCCCAAGGTCTTTTTTCGCCCTTTCCTTTCCGCCGACCGCGAATTTCATGCTTGCGCCGAACGGCGTCGATTTCGACATTTGGCCGCCGGTATTGGAATAGCCCTCAGTGTCCAAAACCAAGACGTTCACATTTTCGCCGCTGTGCAGCACGTGGTCCAGGCCGCCGTATCCGATATCGTACGCCCACCCATCCCCGCCGATGATCCAGACCGATTTGTCCGCCGCCGCATCCCAAAGGGACAGCGCCTCTTTCGCCTTCGGATGCGCCGAGGTTTCCAAATCCTCTTTCGTTTTCGCGCCAAGTTCCGCCATTAAGATAGTCAGCGCTTTTTTGCTTTGATTTATCGCAAGCCGCATGCCGAGTCCGTATTCCGCGTTGTCCTCGAACAGCGAATTCGACCACGCCGGGCCGCGGCCCTCTTTGTCCTTCGTCCACGGCGTCGTCGGAAGGTTGCCGCCGTATATGGACGAACAGCCCGTCGCGTTCGCGACTATCATAATATCCCCGAACAAATGCGCCAACATTCTTATGTACGGCGTTTCACCGCAACCCGCGCACGCGCCCGGGAATTCGAAATAATGCGGCAGAAGTTCTATGTGCTTCGGAAGCGCAAGGTTCAATTTTTCCTTCGGGAAATCCGGAAGATCGATCAACGCGTCGAAAACCGATTGGTCCGCTTTGTCGGTCGGAATCATCGAGACGGCCTTGGTCGGACAATTCCCGGCGCAAATTTTACAGCCGGTGCAATCCGCGGGTGAAACCGCGGCCGTCCACGAAAGCCCTTCGCCGAGTTCTTTCGTTTTATATGGGACGAATTTATCGGGATTCGCGATTCGGGATTCGGGATTCGCGATTCGTCCGTCCGCTTCGCGGCCAAGACTTCGGGATTCGGGTGCAGTCACCTTTATACGAATCGCCGCGTGCGGGCAAAGCACGGCGCACTTTCCGCACTGAATGCATTTCGCCAGATCAATAGAGGCCGAAACATTCGAAGCGCGGCGCTTTTCATATTTCGACGTTCCCGTCGGAAATTCGCCGCCGGAAAAGCGCGCCATTTTCGACACTTCAAGGCCGTCGCCGCCGCCCGCCGCTATTTCGCCCAAGGTTCCCGCGATGTCCGCGGGCGCGCCGGTCATGGCCGGAATGAAATCCGGTCCGTCTTCGATTCGTTTCGCCAATGCAAGCGCGTCGTATTCGACAAGAAAGTCCGCGGCGCGGTCCACCGCCGCCCAATTCGCCTTCACGATTTCCACGCCCTTTTTACGGTATGTTTTTTCGATCGCGTCCTTCGCCGATTCGACCGCGATTTTCGGGTCTATTATTTTCGTGATATTGAAAAAGTTCAGCAATATGAATGTGTTTATCCGGTTGCCCAATCCCAATTCCAACGCCGCGCGGTTCGCGTCCAGAAAAAACACGCGGGCGCGAAGGCGCAGCAAATGCTCTTGCGTCATGCGCGGAAGGTTCGCGAACGCGACGTCCGGCGGCATGGACGAATTCAGCATGACCGCGCCGCCCGGCTTTAGGCCGCGGAACACGTCGAACCTTCGCGCTATCACGAAATTCGAGACCGAAATAAAGTCCGCGTATTCGACCAAGTATTGAGAGCGAATCGGATCGGGGGCGAAACGCAAATGCGACGCCGTAAGTCCGCCAGATTTTTTCGAATCATAGACGGCGTAGGATTGCGGATAAAGGTCTGAATTTTCGCCGACTATTTTCACGATGTTCTTGACCGCGCCGACGGTGCCGTCGCTTCCGATTCCGTAAAGTATCGCGGATTTGTACCCCGCGTCGTCGTTCGCGAACATGGGGTCGGTTTCCAGAGAGCGGCCGGTCAGGTCGTCGACTATGCCGACCGTAAATCCGTTTTTAGGCGCCGAAGAAATCATATTCTCATAGACGGCCTTGACGTCGCGCGGCTTGAACTCTTTGCTTCCCAGCCCGTACCGTCCCCCGATGACCCTTATATCGCTTGTTTTCACCCTATCCTCTTTTGTTCAATCCGCCGCAGTTGTAAAGAAATCCTTTACAACTTTTCCATCGCCGACAGTATATTCCATTTTGGAATATACTGCCGTCTTGTTATGTTGAACTTGTTCCATTTTGGAACAAGTTGCCTTTCCGGGCAATTGTTCGGAATTTCCGAACAGTTGAACTGTTGCATTTTTTGCAACAGTCGCGGTTTCCGCCGTTTTTATTTCCCCAATATCCCTGCGATTTGCTTTTCAAGCAGGGCGCGTTCGGCGGCGCTGTTCTCAAAATACCCGTCTATTTTGCCGATTTGCTTTCCGTTCTTGAAAAATACCAGCGCGGGCAACGCGGACACGCCGTATTCGCCGGCGATTTCCTTCCCGTCCGCGACCGCCCTATACGCGACCTTTTCCAAATCGAATAATTCTTTTATCGGAATCGCCATAAGCTGGCACACCAATTCTTCATACGCAGGCTGCAATTCCAAGCACACGACGCCCGAGGTATGTTCCGCGATAAAATCCTTCGCCTGTTCGGGCCTGAGCGTCGGCGTATCAAACGCGCCCGCCCCGTATCTGTCGATTTTCAAATCTTCCGCGCGGCGCGGGTCCGCGTCATATTCCGCCCGTATCTTTTCGTATTCCCGCTGCGTTTTCGCAACTTTTATCGCCATGATCGGGCAAACGCGCATGCAGGCCCCGCAACTGATGCATTTGGAATTATCCACTTTAAGCGTCTTGTCCGCCTTGTCCCACCAGACCGCCCCGGTCGGACAGACCGGCGGGACATTGCACGGCCAATCGTTCGAACATATCTTAAAATTTATAAGGACCGACATTTCATTCTCCTTGTTTCAAAGCCGTGGCGACGGACTGGTATAAGGGTTCGCCAATTGCGCCCGGTTCCTTTGTCCTATCCAGCACTGCGACCGTTTTCGTCGTTTTCGGCAATGCCGCCAGAAATCGTTTCGTCGGGAACGGATTGAACAAATGCACCGCCGCCAATCCCGTTTTTTTCGGCAGGTGCGCCAAAGTTTCCGTTATGGTTTCGGTCGCCGAGCCCATCGCGACCATGATATTTTCCGCGTTCGGATCGCCCGTGTAATCCACCAGTCCATATTTCCGCCCGGTCAATTTATAGAACTTATCCATCACGTCTTCAACGATTGCGGGCAATGCATCGTATAATGGATTCGCCGCCTCGCGCCCTTGAAAATACACGTCCGGATTCTGCGCGGTTCCCCTTATGGTCGGCCGCGACGGCGACATTCCGCGCGCGCGGACATCCATTACCAAATCCATCGGCACAAGTTCGCGCAAAATTTCGTCGGGCAATCTTTCAAGGCGCGACTCTTCATGACTTGTTCTGAATCCGTCGAAGAAATGCAAAAACGGAACGCGCGATCTCAATGTCGCCGCGTGCGCGATCGCCGCCATGTCGTGCGCCTGTTGCACCGACGCGCTTGAGAGCATCGCAAAGCCCGTCGACCGAACCGACATAACATCCGAATGGTCGCCGAATATCGAAAGCGCGTGCGTCGCAAGCGATCTTGCCGCCACATGCATCACGAACGGCGTCTGCTCCCCGGCGATCTTGTACATGTTCGGAATCATCAACAGCAGGCCCTGCGACGCCGTGAACGTGGAACACATCGATCCCATTTGAAGCGCGCCGTGAAGCGCCCCCGCCGCGCCGCCTTCCGACTGCATTTCCACGACGCCCGGGATTTGGCCCCAAACGTTTTTCTTGTGCTGAAAACTCCACTCGTCGGCCAATTCCCCCATCGCGCTCGACGGCGTAATCGGGTATATCGCCATGAATTCTGACAGCCGGTACGCGACGTCCGCCGCCGCCCAATTCCCGTCCGCCATGATATGTTCGGTTTTGTCTTTCATAGTGGGGTAAAGATACCATTTAGAAGGCTAAAATGCAAATGACAAAACGGCCGCGGTCACCTTTGCGCGACGACCGGTTCCCGATTCAACAACGCCTTGACTCCGTTGCGAATACCGGCGGCATCCCGGCACCACCGGAGTATTGAGTCCGCCGTCTGCAAAGACAACGGCTGCGTCCAATTGAGATTGGACACCGTTTTCGACATGTGTAATTCCACCGCTTCATTCTTTACCAAAAAGGAGCCGCCGAAAAACCTGATGTCCGGGATAGAGATTTCCTTCAACGCCGGATGATTTTGCAAAAAGGCGCAGGTCATTACTCTTACGCCCGGCAACGATATTTTTTTCAGACGTCGGTTATTCGGCATAAAATCGGCATGTATATGCATGACGCGCGGGAGAAAGATTTTTTTCAACGCCTTATTATTCGGCAAAAAGTCGCCGTATATTTCCTCCAATTTAGGCAATGATATTTTTTTCAGCCGCCGGTTGTTCGTCATAAAACTATCCTTGCCACTACTGGGACAATAGCCGCCGATCCTCCTTAGGTTCGGAAGCGAGAGTTCCGCAAGGCCGTCGTTCGCGTACAAGAATTCGTATCCGACGGACTTAAGTTTCGGCAACCGGGCCTTCGACAGAACGACGTTATTGTATAGAAAATTACTACCCGCATTATCGAGATTGGGCAGGGATAATTCCGTCAAGTGCAGATTGTCGTGAAGAAAATCATCGTCGAGTCCTTCCAGGGCCGGAAGGTCGACCTTTTTCAACCCCGTATTACCGTATAGAAAACCGCGCCACGCGGACCTAAGCCTCGGCAGGGATATGCTCTCCATTTTTTCATTCGAATATAAAAAATCGTTCAGGACGGCTTCAAGTTTCGGCGCGTATATATATTCCAGGTCGCGGTTCCGGTTTAGAAAACCGTCCCCTATGGTCCTTACGTTCGGCAAAGAAATCATCCTCAGGCCCGTATTATCCCCCAAGAAATCCTTTCTGCTGGTGCATGTGTATATGTCGCCGATCTCGCGGGCGTTCGGAAGGTGCATGGACACGGCCAGGGACCCCGTTATGTCGATATATCCGCCGCTTTGCATCGACAGGCGTTTTACGCCGGGCGCGACGTATTCGACCGACATTTTTCCGCCGGATATTTCCTCGTTCAGGATCCTTTCAAATTCCGGATCCCCGCCGGACGGATCAAAAACGCCGCGCGTTCTCATATTTATAATCTTACATTCGACCATGACTTCCTCGAATTTGTTTATTTCGCAAACGACGCCATCCTTCACATAAAAACCATTGCCGAAGAACACGCCCGATCTCTCCATGTCGTATCTGACGATCCGGCCGCCCGCAAGAATATATCCGCGGGGCAGATCAACTTTCGATATTTGGAAATCCACGTTGAAATGCTTTTTAAGCGACCCCGACAGGCCGGGAACGATATTGTCCGGATTGCCGTTGAAATTATTGTCCGGACTTTCGACCGAATGATTATAGCGGCTGGATATCAAAATCAGCCCGCCGGTTTTCAAGATGTTGATCGTTATGACCGATCTGCTGTATTCGTCGTCGCGGTTCGGATCCGCAAAGTCTTCGCGGCGGATCTTGTCCGCGCCTTTTTTCACGGCGGTAATCATATGGTGTTTCTTATGGTGTTCCGCATCCCTGAAAAAACAAAGCTCCTCGCCCTTACGGAAATATTTTTCTATCTTGTTTTGCTTTTCGAACGTACCGGCCAGTTCGGCGTCGTATCCGGCGGCGCCCAGCATTTCAAAAGGATCGCCCCACGGCTTCGGGGCCTCTTCCAGTTCTGTTTTGCGCAGCGACCAAAGATAAGGCAAAATCGGTTCCGCGTTCGCGCCCGCGTATTTTACGACGGCGACGATATCGTCCAAATCCAACAATCCGGCGTCGCGCAAAGCGCGCGCAAACGTCTGGCCGTTTTGTTTTTTGATTTGTTCGTATACCGATTTCATTGACACGGATTATAGACAATTATCCAGGTATGTCAATATTCGGGATTCGCGATTCGGGATTCGGGATTCGTCCGTCCGCTTCGCGGCCGAGACTTCGGGATTCGTGAATCCCGTATCACATATTACTTTTCCGGGGCGGGGGCAAGTTTGGCCATGGCCCGGATCATGTCCAGCGCGCGGTTAAGCTGGTAATCCTTCGCGTCCTTCTCTTCGTCCGACAGCGGTTTGTCGTCGTCTTTTTTGTCGTCGTCCGCGCCGTCGTTTTTAAGCGCGTTCGCAAGCGTGCGCTCCGAGAATATATCCCGTTTCTTTTCAAGGACCTTTACTTCGGACTGAAGAACCTCCACGTCCGGCGCGATGCCCTCCGCCTGAATGGATTTTCCGGACGGCGTGTAATAGCGCGCTATGGTAAGGTGTATCGCGGTTCCGTCGCCCAATTGCTTTTGCTGTTGCACGCTTCCCTTGCCGAAACTCTGGCTTCCCATCACTATGCCGCGCTTGTTGTCCTGAAGCGCGCCTGCGACGATTTCGGACGCCGAGGCGCTTCCATGATTGATAAGGACCACTATCGGCTTGCCGCCTATAAGGTCGCCCTTCGTCGCCATGGTGCGGTCTATGTCCTCTTTTTTGCGGCCGCGGGTGGACACTATTTCGCCGCCGTCAAGGAACGCGTCCGCGACGTTTATCGCCGCCGCCAAATATCCCCCGGGATTGTTGCGAAGGTCCAGAACATAGCCCGAAACTTTTTTCCTTTCCAACGATTTTATCGCGTCTTTCATCTCTTTGGCCGTGGTCGCGCCGAAGTCGGAGATCCTTATATAGCCGATGTCTTTCTTTTCGCCCTTTTCGGAAAACCGGACCGACTTGACGTTGATCACCGCGCGCTTAAGATTGATTGTTTTCGGCTCTTTGCCGGATTGAATGACGGTAAGGCGGACGGAGGTGCCGGGCCGGCCCTTCATTTTTTTGACCGCCTGGTTCAGGGTCAGGCCGCCGACCTGTTCGTCGTCGATGTGGGTGATATAGTCGCCGGCTTTCAGTCCCGCGCGGTCCGCGGGCGTGTCGTCGATCGGCGAAATGATGCGGATCACGCCTTTGTCGGCCGTGATTTGTATGCCGATCCCGCCGAACGACCCGTGCGCCTTGTCGTTGAAATCCTTCATTTCGTCCTTGTTAAGGTAAGACGAATGCGGGTCAAGGGATTCAAGCATGCCGTTCATGGCGGCTTCAAGCGCTTTTCTTTCGTCGATCTCCTCCACGTAATTGGCGCGGGCCTGTTCGAAAATCACGGCGAATTTTTTAAGCTCGCGGTAAATCTCCTCGTCGGTCAGATGTTTGACGGGCTCCGGCTTCGCGGCGGCGAACGCCGACGGCGCAATTAACAATGAACCACCCGTCGCCAAGGCTATGGGTGGCAGGCAATTAACAATCAACAGTAACAGTATTTTATTCATTTTCCCAGTCCTTGTTTGCCGGGCGATTCTAGCAAATAAAAGTTGAAAACGCAAAGGGCAAATTAATTAGCAATTAGCAGGTATCAATTAGCAATTATTGTCGCGCGGGCAAAGCCCGCGCGTAATTATCATTATTTGCTACCTGCTATCTGCTAATTGCTAATTTGGTGGTGGGGATACAGAGAGTCGAACTCTGAAGGATTTCTCCACTGGAACCTAAATCCAGCGCGTCTGCCAGTTCCGCCATATCCCCATTTATCAAAACGCGCCTTTTTTCACCCCTATCGCCAGATAGTCGCCAAGGCGGGTTTGCCAGCCGCGGCCCGTCGAACGAAGCCGCGTCAAAATAGATTCGGGCAATCGTATATTCACCATCCGTTTCGGATCGTCCGCTTTCGGCCGGCCGTTGCGATTTATATGTTCCTTGAACGCCGCGAACCCGCGCCCGATCGAACGACCGCCGGGATTCGGATCGCCGTCATACTCCGGCGCGGCCCTGGCCATGGCCATAATTTTATCATGATCTTTTCCGTATGCCGCGCGTATCTCGGCCGCCGTCATACTAATTATTTTTGTTTTCATAATGCTTCCTCCATATTTTTTCTTTTACCTTGTAAATCGTGATAAGCCGAATATTTTCATCCCGAACCGTATAACACACGCAAAGACGCAGATCGTCGACCACGGCATAGGCTTTTGCGCGCGCCTCGCCGTAATTTTTACGCTCATCAGGTTCGACCCAGCCGTCCGCGGCCTCAACGACATCCGGCCCGAAGACGGCAATATCCAGCCCGCGCTCCGCAATCAGTTTTTGACGCTTTGCTTCGTCCCATTCGTATACTATCTTGTCTTCCATATTGTTATTGTAGCCACATTTACAAGAAAAGTCAAGTGGAATCCATATCACCTTGGTTCCGCGAACATGCGGGAGGGGTCGGTCGGCGCGCCGTCTTTATGCAACTCCATATACAATTCCGGGCCCGACGGCGGCATACGGCCCAACGGCTCGCCCCCCAAGACTTCCTGGCCGACAAGAACGTTCAGCGTTTCCAACCCCGTCAAGACCGAGATATATCCGTTATTATGATTCATGATGACGATATGATTATACCGGCGGAAGCGGTCGGCGAACTCCACGCGGCCGTCCCCCGGCGCGACCACCAACGCCCCCGGTTTCGTCCTTATGCGCCAGCCGTCGGATTTTATTCCCATCGCGTTCTTGTCCCCGAACCTTAAAAGCAGCATCCCGCCCGCCGGGGTTCTCAGCGACCCCGGGCGTTGGCGCGACTCAGGCGCGGTTGCGGGCGCGGCGGCCACAGTGG
>JAISSM010000024.1 GCA_031273075.1 Rickettsiales bacterium | reverse complement strand
CCTTGCTTTTCATATTTATGGTCCCGGGTCCGGCGCCGCCGGTCTCGAATTGTTCGCTAAGTTTGCCTATCCGCGTATTACGCGCGGCGGCCGGACGCGCATTGGACGAAGCCGTTTGGGCCGGCTTCGTTGTCGGTTTGGCCGCGGCCGACTGTGTCGGCCGGGTCGATTGGACCGCGGGCTTGGTCGATTGGACCGGGCGGGCCGATTGGGTCGGTTGCTCGGCGGGCGGTTGGGATGACGAAGCCTGCTTTTCGCGCGCGGCCGCCTCGCGCCTTTCCCGCCTTTCGCGCGCGGCCTCTTCGCGGCGCGTTGTCTCCTCTTCCCGCCTGGCGGCCTTATCGATATCTTCGATCGATATAAGCTTTTCCACTTCTTCCATGGAAACGACGATTTTTTTGCATTCCCAAACCTGTCGGCCGATCAAAAAGCCGACCAGCGCGGGGATCATGGCCAATCCGGCGAATAAAAGGAATAAATTCCGGATATTTTCGACTATGTCGATTTTTGCGCCGCGAACCATGGCAAGGCCCCACCCGAACAAAAGAACCAAGGCCAAACCGCCGATCGCGGCCCACGCGAAATTAACAAAACTTTCGAAAGAACGAAGGATGCAGGTCGGGTCTTCGAGGACGATCGCGCCGCCGCTTGTTTCGAGAACATTGTATCCGGCCTTTGTCAATACTTGTTCGACCCACGCGGCGTCCATCACGGCCTCTTTATAAAGTCGGGCAGGACGAAATCCTGAACGTCGTCGTTCGCCGCCATCCCGGCGTAACTGAATAGATCGCCCAATAAATTATTCAGCCCCCTGCCCTTGCGCCCGAACGGTTTCGGCGCCTTGCCGGATTTTTTAGATTCGGCCGGTTCGACTTCTTTGACAAGGAAATCCCCGAATTCTTCGACAAGCCCCTGTTTTTTCGGCTCTTCGTCCTCTTCCATGCCGGGCATCTCGCCCATAAGATCGGTGATGCTGCGCGAACTTTCTTGGGCGGCCTCGCCGCCGTTCGCGGCCAATAAATCGGAGGGGATCGAAATCTCTTCTTCGTCCGGATTTTTAATGACGCTTAGTATGGAGGACTTTTTTTGCACCGCGCCGACTTGCGCGACCTTGCGCGATTTGACGTCTATTACGGGCGCGGCGACGGCGGCCTCGTCGCCCTCGATCGGAAGGCCGAACAGCACGACGTCCGAAGGCAGGCAAAGCGTTTTTCGCATATCGTCCAGCGCGGATTTTATCTCCGCCGGCGACGCGTCGGCGCCCCCTGAAATATACACGAACCTGCTTTTCATGACCCCTTGATTATATCATATTTCTGTTGAATAAAGAACCCAAAAGTCCTATCATGTCCGAAACATGGCGGACGTAAAAGAACAGATTTTGAACGAACTGGACGATTTGGAAGCCGCGATTTTCAACCTTCGCGGAGAGGCGTCCGCGTCGAAAAACCAAACGGACCTTGAAGTCGCGATTTTAAGGAAACAGGTGGCGAAGTTGAACGAATCAAGGGACGCGGCGGCCAGAAAAATCGACAGATCCATCGCCGTGCTGAAGGCTTTGAAATGAGCGTTGTGACCATATCCGTTGCGAACAAAAGATACCAGATCGGCTGTGAGAACGGCCAGGAAGAGCGTCTCGACGAATTGGCCCGAATGGTCGACGCGCGGGCGCGCGAGATTTTGGACAAGATCGGCCCGATGTCCGAATCCATGATGCTTGTGACCCTGTGCGTGGTCTTGGCGGACGAGATCAATACCGCGCCGGAAACGGACATGTACGACATTCTTGCGCGCGTTAAGGAAATCAAAAGGAAATTGCCGTGAATCCGATAATAATCGGCGGGAAAAAACCGCGCCCTCTTTTACTGGAATGGCTTTATACGATATTGTGGGCCGGCGGCGCGGCGATATTGCTTCGAAGTTTTTTGTTGGAGCCGTTCAATATCCCGTCCGGAAGCATGATCCCGACGCTCCAGGTCGGAGACCACTTGGTCGTGTCGAAATGGGACTTCGGATATTCGAGGTTCTCGTTCCCGTTCGGAAGTTTTAATTTATGGAGCGGCCGGTTCGCGAAAATGGAACAACCGAAGCGCGGGGACATAATAGTGTTCAGGAAACCGAACGGATCGGTCGAATGGGTAAAGCGCCTTGTCGCGCTTCCGGGCGAAACGGTGCAAATGAAAGCCGGGCGGCTTTATATAGACGGCAAGATCGTCCCGCGCGAAAACCCGAAACGCTTTGTTGTGGCCAATATCCCGCGCGCGCGCAGGGACGGCTTCGCATATAAGGATATGTTTATAAAGGGAAACACGATCACGGTCGACGGAAAGCCGGCGGATTTCGATTATACCATAGAATATAAGGACGACGTCCTTTGCGCGTATTCGCCGATGGAATGTACGATCGAATTCGCGGTGGAGTATACGGAAACCCTGCCGGGCGGCGTTAAGCACAGAATAATAGAGATGTCGGACGCGGCGATGCTGGACAATACCGCGGCGATGACCGTCCCGCCGGACAAGTATTTTATGATGGGCGACAACCGCGACCGTTCGGACGACAGCCGCGGGCAAACGCTTGGCTTTGTCCCGATGGATAATCTGATCGGCAAAGTGTGGGCGGTGTTCTATTCGCACAATTATTATGCGAACCTTTTGGCGGCCTGGAAATGGAAGGACAAAATGCGGTGGGAAAGATTCGGCCTTATGCCGGGGGAAAAATGAAAAGTTTGAACTATGACTTTAAGGACGAAAGCCTGTTGAACCTTGCGATGACCCAGTCCGGCGCGGATAGGGAGAGGAATAACGAGCGTTTGGAATTTTTGGGCGACCGGGTGCTCGGGCTTGCCGTCGCCGAAATGCTTTACGAAACGTTTCCACAGGAGGCAGAGGGGGATTTGGCCAGAAGGCTTGCGTCGCTTGTATCGGCCAAAACGTTGATGGTTATCGCGAAAGGATTCGAAATCGACAAGCAAATAAGACACGGACATATGACGGGGGGCCGGCTCGAACACATTACGGCGGACGCTATGGAGTCGATCATAGGCGCGATATATATGGACGGCGGATGGGATGCGGCGAAGCGTTTTGTAAGGGATAATTGGATGGATCTGGCAAAGGCGGAAATAGAGGCGCCGAAAGACCCGAAAACGGCGTTGCAGGAAATGGCCCAGCATTCTGGAACCGGCATGCTGCCGGAGTACGAGGTTATGGAGGAAAAAAATACATTCCGCGCACGCGTAAGCGCGTTGGGGAAAGAGGCGGAGGGAACCGGGACGACGAAAAAATCGGCGACGGTGGACGCCGCCCAAAACCTCCTCTCCCTCCTCACACTATAATTAGCAATTAGCAGGTATCAATTAGCAATTATTGTCGCGCGGCCCTGCCGCGCGTAATTATCATCATTTGCTACCTGCTATCTGCTATCTGCTAATTCTTTTGCTACCTGCTATCTGCTAATTACCTTCGGTTCCTGTCCCACATATTATCGAAAAAAATCCGTCCGCCGCGGACAATCTGACAGTTCAGCGTATGGCTTGAAACCGAATCGTTATGCGCCTTTTTAACTTTTGCGTATAGGGCGGCGAATGCGAACAATTTCATTATATAGCCGGCGTCGTATTCCATCTCGCGGTCGAACAAAAACGTTTGCCCGGTGTCATAAAGCCATTTTTTCTCGTCCTCCGCCGAACGATTGTCGACCTTTGCCAAAAACGAAAGGCGCATTTCGCGCCGCCTTTCGCGCGCGGCCGCCAAATCGGACGCGGATAAAATCTTCGCCTCGTCCTTTATATCCAGATAAAAAGCCATGTGATCCCGATCGCATTCGACCAACTCCGACAATGGCGGGGAATAAGGCTTCATTGAAATAACGACCGGGGGCGTGATCGCGCCTTTGGACAGATCGGAACCGTCGTACCCCGGCCCGATAAGTTCGACGACTATACCGTCCTCTTCGACAAATGAGATCGCCGCCGCGCCAAACCGGCTGTATCTTACGCCGTTAAGGGTGTGGATCGAAGGAACGAATCCGGACGACGCATGCGCGCGAAGTTGTTTTATTATGCCGTCGTAATCATGGGTAAGCATGGCGTGCCCGGGCGGGGGAACGGCGCCGTGCCTGCCATCCAGACGAATAAGCATATATTCATATCCGGCGGCGCGAAACCGCCGGACGAATTCCGTTATCTCTCCATATAAAACCGCATCGCTTTTGCCCGGATCGACAAGCATGGCGGTATGGGCGGGAAGCCCGGATTGACATAAATTGACCGCGCTGTTCCACCTGTGAAGCCCCGGAACTTTAAGCGCCTCAAGCGCGTCGTAATCTTCCGCCGAATAACTTGAAAGCAAAGCCGAATAATCCATTTCGTCTAATTATAATTAGCAATTAGCAGATAGCAAGTAGCAAATAATGTTAATTACGCGCCGCGAAGGGTCTTAGACCCGAAGCGGCGCGACAATAATTGCTACCTGCTACCTGCTATCTGCTAATTACCACGGTGCTTGTCCCACATGTTGTCGAAAAGTATCCTTCCGTCGCGCGCGATGTGAAGGCCCAGAGTATGTGTCGAATAGGCGCGGTTTTTTGACTTCATATACTCCGCATACTTTTGGGCAAAGTCGAACAACTTCGATATAAGCCCGGCGTCATATTCGACGTCCGGACGGTCGAATAAAAAGGTCCAGCCTTTCTCGTAAAGCCATTTTACCTCGTCCTCTACCGACCGCCCGTCCATTTTGGCAAGGAATTGAAGCTGGAGATGAAGGCGATTTTCGCGCGCGGCCGCCAAATCGGACATGGATA
>JAISSM010000010.1 GCA_031273075.1 Rickettsiales bacterium | reverse complement strand
CTGTGAAAAAGTCCATCGTCTCTTGTCTGGCCGCGATATTTCTGTCCGCATGCGGCGGGGGCGACATTTCCGGAACAAAATCCCTTGGCGAACTTTACGACGGCGCGTATAAAAAACTTGGCGAAAAAAACTATGCGGAGGCCGCGGCCATGTTCACGGAGGCCGAATCTTCGCATCCGACAAGCCCATGGGCCGCGGACGCCCTCGTAATGGCGGCGTACAGCCAATATCTCGACCGGGATTTCGCGGCGACCATAACGACCATAGACCGGTTCATGCGGTTTCATCCGGGGCACAAGGACGCGGACTATATGCTCTATCTTCGCGGCATGTGCTTTTACAGGCAGGTCAGCGACGTCCGGCGCGAGCCGGGGATGGGCCGCAACGCCCTCGCCGCGTTCGGGCAACTTGTTCAGCGCTTTCCAAATTCCGAATACGCCAAAAACGCGGACAATAAAATCGTGATCCTTAAAAACCATATCGCGGGGAAAATCATGTACTCCGCGCGCCGGGATCTCTTGGCCCAAAATTATCCCGTCGCGATCGCGAACCTTCAATCCCTTATAACCAACATGCAGGAGACCAAGATGACGCCGGAGGCGCTGTTCAGACTTAACGAGGCCTATACCGCTATGGGATTGCCGGAACAGGCGGCCGGATACAGAGAGATGTTGCGTCTCAATTTCCCCGACAACGAATGGAGCGGGAAATTATAATTATCAATTATAAATTATTAATCAATTATATAAAAGGAATATAAATGAATATAAGGACGATTGATGATTTGGGCGATGTCAGGGGCAAGTATATTTTGATTCGGGACGATTTCAACGTTCAGATAGTCGACGGAAAAATCATGGACGCGTTCCGGATAAAGCAAAGCCTTCCGACAATTCAAAAAATGATTTCCAAAGGCGCGCGCGTCGTCGTCATGTCGCACCTGGGCCGGCCGGAAGGATTCGACGCCGCCTTGTCCCTTCGGCCGATCGCGGGCGCGCTTCAAAGTCTTTTAGGTCGACCGGTTCTGTTCGCGGACGATTGTCTTTCAAAAGAATTTATTCCCAACATGAAAGACGGCGACGCCCTTCTTTTGGAAAATCTGCGCTTTCATCCGGGCGAGGAAAAAAACGATCCCGCGTTCGCGAAGGATCTGGCCGCGGGATTCGATTTTTACATCAACGACGCGTTCGCCGTTTCGCACCGCGCGCATGCGAGCGTCGATGCCGTCGCAAAAATACTTCCGTCGTTTGCGGGCGCGCTTTTGTCGTCGGAGATAAAAGAACTGAGCGGCGTTCTTCAAAATCCGGCCAGGCCCCTGGTCGGGTTTATCGGCACGGCGAAGATCGGGTCCAAAATCGGAGTCGTCCGGGCAATGGCGAAACTTTGCGACAAACTGATCCTCGGAAGCGTCATCGGCCTTACGTTCAAGGTCGTCTCAGGCGAAACGAAATCGCGCCCGAATCTCGGCGACAACGTCAAGGACGACATAAATTCCCTTGAAATAAAAAGTCTCGTTTCCGACATCATGACGAATTACAGGGATAAAATCGTTCTGCCGATCGACAAGGGCGTCGCGAAGGAATTCTCGCCGAACGCCTTTCGCGAAGACAAAATGATCGACGATCTTTCGCCCGCCGACGTCGTTATGGACGAGGGGCAAAATTCCGTCGCCGAATACAAGCGCGTCATCGACGGCGCGAAGACCATCATATGGAACGGAACCGTCGGCATGGCCGAATGGCAGCCGGTTTGGAGCGCCGGGACGTTCGCCTTGGCCGAATATATCGCGGAGAAAACGATGCGCGGCGAATTGAAATCCATTATCGGCGGGGGCGACACGGTCGCGGCGCTGGAGGCCACAAACACCAAAGACAAGATGAGCTATGTTTCCACGGGCGGCGGCGCGTTTTTGGAATTTATCGAAGGCCGCGAGCTTCCGGGAATCAAAATATTAGTCCACAGTCCACAGTCTACAGTCAACAGTCAACAGTAATAAAGTTCCCCTCCGACGGAGGGGAACTTATGCTCTGTGTGTAGAAACAGTCGGCGGGCGCTTGTTTTCACTATATTTATTTTTACTCTTTTGCGTTTTTGTATCGTTTACTTTCCAGTAAATATGCAATATAATCATCTCGGTTTAACCAAAACAACAAAAAGGGATGAATTATGAAAAAAATAATATTGGGCTCTTTGGGCGCAGTGTTGATCGCAAGCGCGGCAAATGCAAGCGAACATGGTTTTATATTATCTACCGGCGCGGAGATTTTTGGCAGCGCAGAGATTAAAACCAAAGTTGAAGGATTTTCCCCGGAAACAGAAAAATCAACCGATATAAATGGTTCCGGCGGTTTCTCATTGGGGTATGGAAATAATAAGGTGATGGGAGCCGTCAGTTTCAGCAGGTCTTCAGATGATCTGACTTCTATGAATGAGTTTTCTGTCGGCGGCTCGTTTGCCTTTACGAATGATACCGTAACCCCGTATGTTTCCGCTTCCGTCGGCATAGTAAGTCTGAACATAGATGAAGATGTCTTCGGCGAGGAAATCTCGGCAACAGGTTTTACATACGGCATCGGCGTTGGAGTTCAATATAATATGACAGATAAGACAAATCTGAAAGTCGGCCTAGTGTATAGCGGGTTGTCTTTATCCGACGAAGTATACGGGTATGATGTAGATGTAACAGGTTCCAATATCGGACTTGTTACGAGCATAAGCGTAAGATTTTAATATAATACCCTAATTAAACAAAACCCGCCGACGGCGGGTTTTGTTTAAGCGGCTTTTTGTTTTTCGGAGAACGACATCATCGGCGGTTTGTTTCCGCGCACCGTGTCCGCGTCTATGACCACCTCGGACAGATTCTCGGCGTCCGGCGCGTCGAACATCGGCATAAGCAATATCTTTTCCAATATCGAACGCAGGCCCCTTGCGCCGGTTTTCCGCGCCAAGGCCATTTTCGCAACTTCCCTTAACGCGTCGTCCGTTATCTTCAACTTTATCCCCTCCATATCGAACAGCGCCTGATACTGGCGCACTATCGCGTTTTTCGGTTCCGTTAAAATTTTAAGCATCGCCTCTTCGTCCAGCGCGTCAAGCCCCGCGATCACCGGAAGCCGCCCTATCAATTCCGGTATGATCCCGTATTTCACCAAATCCTCAGGCTCCACGTCGTTATAGTTCACGGTCGAAAGTTTTTCCGCCTTCGTCTTCACCTCCGCGCCGAATCCGATCGCCGCGCGGTCGGCCTTTCTGTCCGCGATGATTTTCTGAAGCCCGTCGAACGCGCCGCCGCATATGAACAATATCCCGGTCGTGTCTATCGTCATCGTGCCCGCGTCCGGATGGCGGCGGCCGCCTTTCGGCGACACTTCGGCCTTGGTGCCCTCTATCAGTTTCAACAACGCCTGCTGGACCCCCTCGCCCGAAACGTCCCGGGTCAGCGACGGGTTTTCGGATTTCCGCGAAATCTTGTCGATCTCGTCTATATATATGATCCCCTTTTCCGCGCGCGCGGAATCGAAGTTCGCGTTCTGAACAAGGCGCGTCAAAATATTCTCGACGTCTTCGCCGACATAGCCCGCCTCCGTCAAAGTCGTCGCGTCCGCGATCGCGAACGGCACGTTCAAAAGCCGCGCCAGAGTCTGCGCGAACAAAGTCTTGCCCGTTCCGGTCGGCCCTATCAGAAGTATGTTCGATTTTTGTATCTCGCAATCGTTCCGGGCGCCCGCGCCGTGCCGCTTGTAATGGTTGTACACCGCGACCGAAAGAACTTTTTTCGCCTTGTCCTGCCCGACTATGTATTTGTTAAGCACTTCGTAGATTTTTTTCGGCGTCGGAATCGCGGACGCGTCGCGTATCACGTTCTGTTTCTTTTCGTCGTTAAGCATGTCGACGCAAAGCTCTATGCATTCGTCGCATATGCAGACGTTCTGTCCGGACACGAGGCGCTTTACCTCGTGCATCTGCTTGCCGCAGAAAGAACAAAAATCCTGGGCCGGCTTGTCCATTTTATTTCCTTGCAAGAACCTCGTCCACCAAACCGAATTCCTTGGCCTCTTCGGCGGACATGAAATTATCGCGCTCCATCGCGTCGAACAATTCTTTTTCCGACCGGCCGGTGAATCCGGCAAGGGTCTTGATCGATTTTTCCTTCGCGCGCTTCCCTTCGGCGATCTGGATCTCCATGTCGGTGATCTGGCCCTGGGCGCCGCCGTGCGGCTGGTGTATCATTATCCTTGTATTCGGAAGCGCGAACCTTTTGCCCTTCGTTCCGCCCGCAAGCAATATCGACGCCATGCTGGCCACCATGCCGATGCCTATAGTCGAGACCGGCGCCTTGATGTATTTCATGGTGTCCAAAATCGCGAATCCGGGGTTGACCTCTCCGCCCGGGGACTGAATGTACATCATAATGTCGGCGTTCGGATTTTCGGATTCGAGAAGAAGCAACTGCGCGATTATCACATTCGCCATTCCCATTTCTATTTCGCCCGACAGCATGACTATCCGGTCGCGCAAAAGGCGCGAATATATGTCGAACGAGCGTTCGCCCTTCGGGGTTTCTTCTATAACCATCGGTATCAATGACATGATCGGTTTCCTTTAATTCTCGGTGTTTCGCGATTATATCATAAAAAAACGGGATTTCAAGGCGGCCCCCGGTCTTTGGCAATTGCATACTTGACAAAATCATATCCAAGTGTAAAATATTATCATGCAACAAGTTATTAAATTCCCGACAAATAAGGGCGCGGCAACGTATCCGATGTACGCCGCGACGGGGATGCATCGGCGCATGAAGAGGCGCGGCGGTTCGCCCGCGCGCGACCGCGACATGGGGATCGAAAGTTACGGTTCTTTTATGTCCACGGCCGCCATGCGCGCGGCGGTAATGGAAAAATACGGTTCCTATAATAAACCCCGCATACCCGCGCCGGTGCCGGCGGGCGCGCCCGCGCCGAAACCCCGGGCAAAAATAATCGACTTTCCCAGGCCCTTGCCGGCGCCCGTATCAAAAGAGGCGGAAAAACCCGAAGAGAAAAATATTATCGTAAGGCCCGACACCCTTCCGGCAAATCTTGGAGAGAGAAGAATTATGGCAAAGCACGCCGCGCCGCCGGCAAAATCTGAGAATAAAGAGCGGTTTATGTTTGCGCCCGCAATTGTCGTAATCGAACGGAAGTTTGAGGCAGGCGCGGCGCGATTCGTTCCCTATATCGATTTGCAACTTGTCGCAATGACGCGAAAGTTGGACGCGGGCGCGACGCACCCCGCACAGACCGTCGTCGTTCCAATCATAATAATCAGCATGAAAGAAACGCCCTTGGAGCCCGGGGCTTCGCGCATCGAGGCTTTGCGCGTTTTTGAATTGCCCGGCCCGACCGTCAAAGAACCCGCGTTGATTTCGGGGGCGGGATTCTCAAAGCTTGCGCCAAAAATCAACGCGTCCGGGTTTCTTCCCGCGCCCGCGCCCGCGCCCGCGGCGGAGAAGGAATCAAAGCGCGAAAAGAATATCAATACCGTCAAATTTTTAGCGCATAAAACGATTCGATTTTCCAAGTTCGCCGCCTGGTCGGCCGGAATCGGGGCCGCCGTTTTGGGCGCGGGCGAATATTTCAGTTACATTGTGGCCCCGTATTATCATCCCAGCATGACGTACAGAGGGGAAAGGGCCGCCGACACCATAGGCTATATGGCCGACATTGTTCATCTGTCCCAGGCGATCGGCTATGGCACGGGCGCGGGCATCGCAATCGCCGGGGCCGTGCTGCTTTCGATCACGCACGGATACATGCTTAAGAAAATGCCGTTGGCGAATGAAACCGTCACGCCCGCCGTGGAACCGGAACGCCGGTTGAAAAAAGTTGAAACAACGGCGAAGAAAGCCTCCCCGGCGAGAAAAACCCCGCTTCCGGTAAAAACCGCCCTTGCCGCAATGGCGTTTCCCAACGTCAGATAGGACCTTCGGCAATCAGCAGTGCTGAACGGTTTTCAGCATTTCCCGACAGAAGAACTCGGCCGCGCTTTCATTCGGCCGCATCGCAGACCCGGGCGGTTGTTCGGCGGGCACGGGCCGGCCCAAACCCTCGGCCTTCAATGTCGTCATGGTATCGCCCACTCCGTTCCCGGTATTCTTTTTACGGACCAGCCATATGTATCTGTATAATTTTTTGGCGCTGATTTCCTTTTCGCGGACGCGGGCGGCCG
>JAISSM010000013.1 GCA_031273075.1 Rickettsiales bacterium | reverse complement strand
TCCCGTTCCCGTGGTCCCGCCCCAAAGCCCGATCACGGGCGCGTAAAGCGCAAGCATCGTTAAGAATATTCTTTTTAACATTCTCTTCCCCTATCTGTCCTTCCTCTCATGTCAAATATATATGAACCTTTATTCTGTGCAATTATATCACAATTTGCGAATCGTGTAAAGAACGAAAGAGGGGGATAGTTCCCCTCCGTCGGAGGGGTGGATTGCGAGCCATCGGCGAGCAAGACGGGGTGGTTGTGCGGGCTTGAAAAACCACCCCGGCGCTTCGCGCCACCCCTCCGATGGAGGGGAACTTGACGACCCTTCACCTGCAAATTCCCTCTCTTTTCGCGAACGAGGCAAGGGTTATGCGGTGGACGCGAAGTCTTCTCGCAATCGCAGACCGGCTTTGTCCGCCCGAAAGCAATTTTTTGACCAAATCGGCCCTGTCGGTCAATTTCAGTTTTGTATTTTGCCGACCGACCGGCCGGCCAAGAATCCGCCCCTCCGCCCGGACGCGGGCAAGCGCCTCTTTGGTTCTTTGCGAAATCATTTTGCGCTCTATTTCCGCGGAAAGTCCGAACGCAAAGGCCAAGACTTTACTTGGAATATCGTCGCCAAGCCTGTAATTGTCCTTGATCGTCCACACTTTCGCCCCGGTGTCCAACAGGTGGTTCAAGATTCCCATGACCTGCAAAAGGTTCCTTCCAAGGCGCGATAATTCGCTTGCGATAATAAGGTCGTTTCGTTTGACTTTTTTGATAAGCCGGCTTAGTTTCCGCTTTTTAAGGATTTCGCCGGAACTTATCGTTTCGATGACCCATTCGTCGATCGAAAGATCGTTTCGGGCGGCGAAGGCCTGAATTTCGAATTTTTGGTTTTCCGTGGTTTGCCTGTCCGTGCTTACGCGCAAGTATCCATAAATCATTTTTGTCTCCTTTTGTATGGGGTGCCATTGTAGGGTCAAAAATGCCTAAATTAAAGGTTCATATATATTTGACATGAGAGGAAGGACAGATAGGGGAAGAGAATGTTAAAAAGAATATTCTTAACGATGCTTGCGCTTTACGCGCCCGTGATCGGGCTTTGGGGCGCGACCACGGGAACGGGACGGGTATCGGTTACACAACAGGCGACTTCAAGGGCGCCTATGATAGGCCTTGCGATTGGAACTACCGCGGGCAGTACGTTAAGCCTTTCCACCGGCCTTACATCCTCCGCCGGGGGATCATGCGCGAATCCATTGCCTGATGAATTAACATTTATGCGCTGCACCCAAAAGTATGAAGCGTGCCTTAAAATGGACAGCGTGTGCGGCGCGCACTTCGAATCATGCGATACCCAGAAACGCTTTTATCAAAAGAGAGCGTTATGCCAGGATAAATTGATGGAATGTCCGGACGACGCGATAGCGCAGATATACTACGGCCCGCCCAGTTCCACCCGTAAAACCATATCGTCCGATAAAACATACTCCACATGCGACGGAGAGCGCAGATTGACCAGGAGAGTGTTTAACACACCGTTGGCGAATATAGAGTACGCTAAGGAAAGTTCCATAGAACAGTGGATCATGGAGGGGGCTAATTATATAGTTACGAACTCGTTCCAGGCGTGCATAGGGGTTGCGGACGGATGCATAAAGAGGGCGTGCCAGAACAATGGATACAAATGCCTTCAAGACAGCGATAGCTTGAGAACGACGACGGTTACGAATAATACGACCGTTACGATAATCAAGGATCTTGTCGATGGAAGTATAGTTAGCGAGAATAGTTCCACAACGACCGATAGCAGCGTCGGGGGAAGCCTTGCGGTCACGTCTGTGAGAATAGACCCGACTTATATAACCAATTACATAAAGAACATGGGCTACAGCGGGGATAGGGTCAGGGATTACCTTAAAGGTGAGTGCGCTACGGAAATAGGATCAAGCAAGGGATGTTATATAATAGTGAATCAGAAAGCGCCGAAGGACGACCAGTGGCAGTTCGACCCGTTCGAGGTCGATATGGTGTATCAGGATGTAATGACGAGCGGCACGGCGTTCGGTGGCACCGGAAGGCTTAAGGCGAACCAGAACAAGATCCTCGAATGGACCGCAAGCAGCGTCGTCGCCGCCCTCAATAGTTGCAAATCCGCGGCAATCGGCTGTGTGAAGAGCGTATGCGGAAGCGGGTCTTTGGCGTCGTGCTATGGTCAATCTTTGGGCGCCAACGGCAAATTGGATTTCGGCACGTTCGCCGCCAGGATCCAAGAGGACAGATGCAAGACCATGGTCAATACGAACCAAAACTGCCGCGACTTTTTGATAGAACGCGACGACACGGTCTCTTCGATTTGGAACATGGTTTGGGGGACGACCACAGACACGTGGACGGGGGCTTTCGGGATTCCGATGCAGTTGTTCAACGATTTGTCCTATATGTTCAACGACGCCGCGGTTCGGAATGTGTTTTTGCAATGCCAAAATGAAACCGACGCCTGCATTCGGCGCGAATGCGGATCGGATTTCCTTCGGTGCTATATCGACGATCCGCACAAAGTCGGCGCGCTGACAGGCAACACTGCATACGGAACGGCCTCGTTCACCAACGAAGGAATGGCGGACGCGACGTCGCGCGCGGTCGGCGGATTCGACGGCACAATGGCGAAAAACCTTTGCATATTCTCGATCAAAAGGTCGCAGGCCTGCATGAACTATTTCGACATAGAATACGCAAAAAAAGAAAAGGAGAATTACAACTGGGCCGGAAGTTGGAACATGATGGGCGCCTCGGCGAACGCGTCCGCCGCGGGCGCGACGGACAAATGGTCTTCGTGGGAGATAAACTCATCGATCACCAATGCGGACGGAACATCGCAAACCCTGTTTGAAAAGTGCGATGCCACCCATACATATACAAAAGATTACGAAAGGAAAGACGATCAGGGCGCAGTCGTGGAATCAAATAAAACAACCGCGTCCGCATCCAGGGCGTATGAGTTTTGCGCCGCGCAGGAAGACGACATATTCAAGGAGGTTATGGCGCGCGTCGCGGGCGAGGCAAGGGGAAAACTTACCCAAATGAAACTTGATAAAAAGAACGCGTGCGAAAAGCACAAGGGGCAGAACTCGTTCGAAAACGTTTACATGTGGGTGCCAAAGGACAAAGTGGTCATTCCGAACGATTACGCCGAATATGGATTGGTAATGGCGGAAATAGATCCGGATGATAACTATTCGGGGACATATAAAGAACTTATGAACAAATTCAGAGGGTTTTCGCCGCTGTCAACCAAGGTGCAGGCAACGAAGGATTTATGGGGCGCGTTCTGCATGGTGGAGGTCGGTTTGAAATCAGGCGACGCCAAAATCAGCGAAATGTTTGAAAAAGGGAAAGTAAAGTATAAAAAGGTCGTGGAAGAAACATATGGCCCCGATGAAGGCGTCCACGGGAAAAACCTTAAAGCTTTTACCATGATATTCTCCGGCGGACAGAACGCCAAGGTAACCGATAAGGAGGAGGATGCAACGTTTACTTCAAACAGACTCGCCTATTTTGCGTTGGGCGATTCCGTAATGTGCGGATCGTGGATAGACCGGGCGGATTTGGAAAGCATCGAAAGAGTGATTCGCAACGAGGCGGCCGTCGCGGAATTCAATAAGACCAGCAATGATTGGTGGAATAATCACGGCGCCCAAATCGCGGGTATCCTCGGCGCGGCGGGCGGCGCGGTCGGAGGGGGATTTGCCGGCAAGGCCATCGGTGGATTTTTTGGAGACAATTTTAACAGTGATACAAATGAAGTCTTGGTTGCGCAGGGGAGCCTCGCTGGTGTTAAAGGCGCAGTCTCAACGGCAAGAGGTGTGATTGGGAGTAAAGAATCATCGTGCGCGGGGGCGGCGGATGGTGTAATGCAAAAATATATTGAAAATATAAATTCTCCGGTGACGCATAATGGGTTGAGCGGCATTAGCGGCACAATAAATGTGTATTCTTACACTAAACAAACCAACTGTTCCGGCCCCGGCATGACATGGAATGACGTGGCCAGCAGACTGGATTCGGTGGAAGGTGAAATTAGAAAAATTGAAAATGCAAAGCCTACGGATGCTGCGAATTCAAAGGCCAAGGCCAGAGGTACTTGGATTGGGGCCGCTGCCGGGGGACTCGGCGGGGGGCTTTTGGCCGGCGGGATAACTCAATCCGCTATCAACGAAGCCAACCGCATGAGGGAGTTGAAAGCCGGCGACGCCGCAGTCAAGGCCTGGTTCGACAACGTAGGCTCTAAAATCCAATGTACTGTCGGCGGCCGCGTCGTCGGAAGTTACGGAGATATAATAACGCTTAATTAAAAAATCCCGCGCAAGCGGGATTTTTTAATAGTTAGCAATTAGCAGATAGCAGGTAGCAATGACCACCCCGGCCCTTTCAGGGCCACCCCTCCATAGAGGGGAACTTCTATTCGTTCTTGATTGGGCCAAAGTTCCCCTCCGTCGGAGGGGTGGATTGCGAGCCGCAGGCGAGCAAGACGGGGTGGTTGCGTCAGTTTGAAAAACCACCCCGGCGCTTTCAGGGGCACCCCTCCATAGAGGGGAACTTTATTCTATGGATTGCCGCGCCGCCTTTGGCGGCTCGCAATGACGAGGATAATTCCACACAGTATTATGATTAAAAACATTGTGACGTTGAGGCCGAGACGGCGGTATATCGTTATGTAGCCCACGGGCACTTGTCCATCCAATATGCCCGATACATTCAAATCAAGTTTACCGATCACCCTGCCCCTTGAATCCAATATCGCAGATATTCCCCCTTGATTCGCCCTGATGACCGGAAGGCCGGTTTCTATCGCCTGCCGTCTTGCCATATCCAGATGCTGATGCGGTCCGATCGAGGTTCCGAACCATGCGTCGTTCGTTATATTCAATATAAAATCCGGTCTCGTTTCGTCCGGTATAAGCGAATCCGAAAATACTATTTCATAACATATTGCCGGCGCGAACGATCCTTTGGTCGTATTCATGATTTTCGGATTTTCCCCCTTGGTCAATCTTCCAGGCGTCGGGATCCAATCGCCAAGCGGTCTATATTCCCCGAATGGCACCAAGTGCACTTTGAAATATTTGTCCGTTTGTTTTCCGTCTTTGTCCGTCAAGACCATCGCGTTATATATATTCGGGCCCTGTTCGGAATACAGATTTTCCACATATACCACCCCGGCCGCCAAGGGAGAGCCCGGCGCGGGCATATCTATCCTTTCGTCTATCGCGTACGGGTACGCCGTTTCGGGCCATATTATAAGGTCCGGTTTTTTATCCGATGGCGATTTTGACAATTCCGTCAGGCGGCGGATATTGTCCTCGGCCGATGCTTTATCGAATTTTCGGTTCATGTCGAATGCCGGTTGGACCAATCTGACCGTCATATCGGTCAACTGCGTCGGGTGCGTCGGCAATGCAAAGCAAATCAAAAGCGGCGCGAAAAACAATAACTGCCATTTCGATTTAGTTTTTATATATTCCGCGATTGCCGCGGTGCAGCCTATAATGATAAACGTCAGGCCCAATGCGCCGAATATCGACATCAGCCCGGAGATTTTTTCAAACGGCAATGTTATGTTCGCGACCGGGTTCCATGGAAAGCCGGTTAGAAACCATTCCCTGTGCCACAATGTAAACGTCCACGCCAATGCGAAATAAAGCGTTCTCCTCCATCCGGTCGATCCGGTTTTGTTCGTCATGAAAAACGGCAGCCCGAATATAAGGCCGCTTCCGATCGCAAGCAATATCATGCCGATCGGGTAAAAGTGCCAAAACTGGCGCGCGAGCTCTGCGTTCGCAAATATCGATTCCAGCGCCCAATGAAACGACGCCAGGCCGTATCCCGCGCCCCACCAGAATCCGCCCCTGTATCCAAGCCTAAGCCAATACGCCGCGCCGATCGATATAACCGTCGCCGGGAAAATATAATACGGCGCAAAGCCCAACGCCGCCAATGCTCCCAAAAGCATAAGGCCGACCGCCGCCGCCGCGCGATGCGCCCATCCGTTTTTATATGGATCGGGCATACCCATTTTTTTAAGGATCTTGATCTCCATATTTTCCATGATCCGCGCGTCTGTATCATTTTCATGGGTCATTCCGCGAAGGTGCAGGATGCCGTGGACTATTAGGTGCGTCGCGCGGTTCGTAAAGTTTTTTTCGCCCGCCTCTCTTTCCACCGCATCGAACGACAACAAAACGTCGCCCGGAAGTTCCTTGTCCCCGGTTTCAAACGACAGCACGTTTGTCGGCGCATCAACGCCCCTGTATTTTTTATTCAATTTTCTTATTTCTTTGTCGTTTGTAAGGGTTATGGATATTTCACCATCCGTCGGCGCGGCGGTCGCATCGGCGGTTGTCGCCGCCTCCGCCGCGCTTATCGCCTTAAAGTCGATTTTGTATTTTTTCCAGCGCGGATCTTTTATGTTCACTGTTATTCGCATTCGCACAACTCTCCCCTTAAACTGCATTTGTTGCCGTCGGTTATTTTTATTTTGGCCATGGTATTGGCCCGGGCGTCCGTACGGACTATCGTTTGCTGCATGAACGGCGTTCTGTAGACAAGATTACCAAATCTGTCTTTGTTTTCCAAAAGGCAATCGAAAATTTTTCCTTTGCACGATTCATTGAATTTCCTCATATTGTCGCCCAGGATCGCGTCCAGGATTTTAAGGCGTTCCCGTTTCACCGCGTCCGGGATTTGGTTCGGCATGGTCGCCGCCAATGTGCGCGGGCGCGGAGAATATTTGAACGAATACGAATTTATGAATTCCATTTCCCTTGCCATTTCACAGGTCATCTCAAAGTCCCTCTCCGTTTCCCCGGGGAATCCGACTATGAAGTCGGAACTTATTTGTGTGTCGGGCCGCGCTTTTTTAAGCTTCTCAATGATGATCTTATATTCGTCTTTGCCGTAATCGCGGTTCATGGCGCGGAGTATATTGTCCGATCCGGATTGAATAGGAAGGTTCAAAAACGGCAATAATTTCGGTTCCGTTCCGTGGAGCCCTATCAACTCGTCCGTCATTTCCGTCGGGTACGACGAAGTGTATCTGATGCGTTTCACTGTATCAAGTTTCGCAGTTTCCTTTATAAGAGATGCGAGGTTATATTTATATCCGTTGACGTTTTGGCCCAAGAAGCAGATTTCGACCGCGCCCTGCTTTGCCGCCTGTGCCACGTCGGCAAGCGCGTCGTCGAACGGTCTTGATAATTCCCGCCCGCGCGTCCATGGAACTATGCAGTATGAACATCCATGGCCGCATCCCTCTTGCACGGGGATATACGCCGCGGATTCGGAGCGCGTCATTTTCGGCAATTCGTCGAATTTTTCCAATCCGGACAGATCGATTTGAAGGTGCCGCGCGTCCGGATTTTCCAGGACCTCTTTAAGTTTATGATACGACTGGGGCCCAAGGACGAAATTCATTTCGGGAATTCTTTCGAACGCGGCCGCCCCCGCTTCCCTTGCCGTGCATCCCGTGATGCCGAAAAGCGCGCCGGGTTTTTTCGCCTTACGTATGCGGCCCAATTCGGAAAACACTTTGTCGGTCGCCTTTTCGCGCACGCTGCACGTATTTAATATGATTATGTCCGCGTCGGAAACTTTATCCGTTTTTTCGTATCCCGAACAGGCCAGCATATTCTCGATTCGCCGCCCGTCGTACACGTTCATTTGACAGCCAAAAGTTCGGATGTAAAATCGCTTACAGGCCAAGCGCGTCACGGTAAATCTTGACCAATTCGTCGTTCTCGGACAATTCGTCCGGATCCATTTTGCGCAGACGGACCATTTGACGGATATATTTCGGGTCAAAACCCGCCGATTTCGCCTCTGTATAAATTTCCTTCATGTCGGCGCCGAGAGCGGACACTTCCTCGTTTATTTTCTCTATGCGCTCTATTATGGCGATCAATTGTTTGTTGTCGATCGCGCCGTGGTTTTGTGAACTCATTATTTTACTCCTTAATGCAGTCGAAATATGGTATCATTAAAAAAAGGAAAATCAAGATGCGATTTGTAAAAATTACCGCCTCTATCGGGCCGGCAACGGAGTCCAAAGAGATATTGTCCGCCCTGTTCGATGCGGGCGTCAACGCCTTCCGTCTTAACTTTTCGCACGATGTCGGCGATGTTCAGGGGACGCGGATCCGCGCCATTCGCCAAATCGGCGCGCCGGTCGCCATAATCGCCGATCTTCAAGGGCCAAAGCATCGTATCGGGGATTTCAAGGCCGAATCGGCGACGCTTACAGAAGGCGAAACTTTCGTATTCGACGACAACGCGGCGGCCGGAGATTCCACGCGCGTGAATTTGCCGGACGACGAAGTTTTGGCGGCGCTTAAAGTCGGCGACGTCATTTTGCTGAACGACGGGCGGCAGGAATTCAAAGTCGTCAAAGTCGACAAAGGCAAGGTGCAGACCGCAATCGTTCGCGGCGGAACCATCAAAAGCCGGCGCGGGTTCAATCTTCCGAACACTGAAATCGAGCGGCCTATTCTTACGGACAAGGATAAGGCCGATTTGGAATACGCCCTCGGTCAGGATATAGATTACGTCGCGGTGTCGTTCGTGCAAAAGCCGGAGGATATAAGCGAGGTGCGGGACTTTATAACCGCGCGGTCGGCGAAGCCCATTAAAATAATCGCAAAGATCGAACGGCCGCAGGCGCTGGCCCGCATAGAAGATATCATAAAAAACACCGACGCGATCATGCTTGCGCGCGGAGACCTTGCGGTCGAGGTTCCGTTTTACGAAGTGCCCGCGATATCGCGGCGGCTTATCAAACTTTGCCGCGACCTGAACAAGCCGATCATTATCGCGACGCAGATGCTTACCAGCATGGTCGAATCCGAATTTCCCACGCGAAGCGAGATTTCCGACGTGGCCACCGCGTCTTACTTGCGCGCGGATTCGGCCATGACGTCCGAGGAAACGACGATCGGAAAGCATCCCGCCGCCGTGATCAAGACAATGGCGGCGATACTTAAACACGCGGATGCGGACGGGATCTACAATCATTACGACTGGACGCCTTTGGACGACAGGGAAAACGCGTGGTCCAAGTCCGTGGTCGAATTGGCGTCGTTGAATTCTGCGGCGGCGATCGTGATTTTCACGCACGGCGGGACAAACGCGCGGACGATTTCTTCGCGGAGGCCGGATATTCCAATCGTCGCCGTGTGCAAAGACGATATAGTCGCGAATCAGCTTTGTCTTCACCGCGGCGTTTTCCCCATCGCGGACAGAAAGATTTTCAGCGATAAGGATTTCAGCGCGGCCGCCGCCGCGTTCGGCATAAAAAAGGGACGCGTCGTCATCGTTGAAGACGACGGGATCGTTCTTGGGCGGATTTAGAAATTATATCCGATCCCTATGCCGTAAAAGTTATACGCGTAGTTGTTGATTCCGCCGGTGTCGCCGTTCGACAGATGTTGCATGAACATTTCCGTTGTCCAGCGGTCGGACAGTTTATATCCGGCCGTCAATTTTACCCCGGTCATGATCCTTGTGCCGAAACGATAATTGAATTTTCTTTGCATTCCAAGACTTAGCCCGGCGCCGAAATACCAATCTTTGCCATACAATAAAGCCGTATCGAATGACAACAAAACCATTTCCGTTCCGTAACTTGTCCAATCCCATTCTTGCAAAATGTCATCTTCATCCAGATAGGTATATTTTTTGCCATAGCCGATCGTTCTTATAAAACTCATCGTTTGGCGGGATGGCATACGGAAGAACGTCAAAGGCTGAGAATACGCGAGTTGCAGCATGTTGAACGGGACCGGTTGTTCCGGTTTTGGAAGGATCCAAGAATCGTTGACGCCTTGGCCGAAATTAAACATTATCTGATTTTGAGACTCTCCAAAAAACGGATTGGCGCGCGCAGGCGCAAGCGTGCCAATGAACAATGAATAATTAACAATTAACAATGAATAAAGTAATTTTTTCATTATACTACAAAATTTACCATTTTATTTTGGACATAAATCGTTTTTTTGATGTCGCCGGAAATGTATTTTTCGACCGATCCTTTCGCCAAAGATTCTATTTTATCCTTCGACTTATCGGCGTCGACGGTTATTTCGCCGCGGCGCTTTCCGTTCACGGCCACAACTATCGTCACGGCAAGTTTTCGAAATTTCGATTCGTCGACCTCCGGAAACGGAAGGAACACCAGCATTTCCCTGTTGCCTATTTTTTCCCACATTTCCTCCGCAAGATGCGGCGCGAACGGATCAAGACAATGGAGAAGCGCTTCATAGCACGCGCGCGGGATACATCCTCCGGAGAATGCGTTGATATATTCCATTTGAGTGGCAATCGCGGTATTAAACTGCATATTTTCTATTCTTTCGCATACGTCTTTCACAAGCCGGTGCCTAAGACATTCCTGTTCGGGGGTTTCCAAATCCGTTAAGTTGTCGGCCATGTTTTCAACGCGCTTCAAAAATCTTTGCGCGCCGGCCAACGCCCCTTCGGACCAGACTATATTCTGTTCCCACGGGCCCAAGGACAGCACCGTAAGGCGCGCCGCGTCCGCCCCCGTTTCGGCGATTTTTTCCGAGACTAAAAACCCGTTGCCGGCCGACTTTGACATTTTCTTTCCGTCGGTTCCAAGCAAAACGCCGTTCGCGGTTCTTTTCTTATACGGTTCGGGCGCCGGTACCAGACCAAGGTCGAACAGAGCCTTATACCAAAAGCGCGAATATATAAGGTGGCGCGTTGTGTGCTCCATCCCGCCGTTGTAATTGTCGACCGGCATCCAATTTTCCATCCGACTTTTGCCGCAAAACTCTTTGTCGTTTTTCGGATCAAGATATCGCAAAAAATACCAGCTTGATCCCGCCCACTGCGGCATCGTATCGGTTTCGCGTTTCGAAGGCGCGCCGCATTTCGGACACTTCGCATTCACCCAATCGGTCGCGCGGGCAAGCGGCGACAGCCCGTCCTCTGTCGGACGAAAGTCCTCCATAAACGGCTGCATTAGCGGCAATTCCGATTCCGGGACCGGCACCCATCCGCAGATCGGGCAATAGATAAGAGGTATAGGTTCCCCCCAATACATCTGTCTTGAAAATCCCCAATCCTTTAATTTATATTGTTTCGCCGATCGCGCATAACCCTTTCCTATCTCAATCGCCTTTTTTATGGCGTCTTCCTTATTCAATCCGTCAAGCGGGCCGGAATTTACATGTTCGCCGTCCTGTTCCCACGGTTCTTTTTCCACATCTCCGCCGGCAAGGACGGGGATTATTTTAAGGCCGAATTTTTTAGCAAAGTCCCAATCCCTTCGATCGTGCGCCGGGACGGCCATGATCGCGCCGAATCCATAATCCGCCAAGACGTAATCCGCCGCAAAAATCGGGATCTCGATTTTCGTGTACGGATTTACGGCCATAACGCCGTCCAGGCGGACGCCGGTTTTTTCCTTGGTCGCGTCCGTGCGGTCGATTTCGGATTTTTGTTTCGCCTGATCGATATACGCGCGGACCTCTTCCGCGTTCCCTATGCGGTTTTCGGAAAGCCATTTTTCAACCAATTTATGTTCCGGCGCGATCACGCAAAACGTCGCGCCGTATATCGTGTCGACGCGCGTCGTATAGACCGTCATGGCGTCGACGCCGACTTTGAAGTCCACCTCCGCCCCGTAGGAGCGGCCGATCCAATTTATCTGCTGGGTCTTAACGCGTTCCGGATAATCGACCGATTCAAGGTCTTCAATAAGCCTGTCGGCGTATTTTGTTATCGCCAGATTCCACTGTTCTTTCATCCTTATTTCCACCGGGCCGCGGCATCGTTCGCATTTTCCGTCCTCCAATTCTTCATTAGTAAGCGTGGTTTTGCAATTCGGGCACCAATTCATAGGCATAGGCGCCTTATACGCAAGCCCCGCGTTGAAGAATTTTATAAACATCCACTGCGTCCATTTCACAAAATCCGAATCGGACGTCGCTATGTGTGAATTCGGATCGATCGACAGTCCCAATTCGTTCATCGCATTCGTAAAACTTTTAACGGCGTCCTTGACGACTTCGGACGGGTGTTTGCCTATCTTCGTCGCAAAGTGTTCCGTCGAAATGCCCAGCGAATCAAATCCCACCGGATAAAGGACGTCGAATCCCTTTTTGCGCTTAAACCGCGCGATCGCGTCGACGCCGGAATTGCCCAGCATGTGTCCGCCGTGCAAGCCCGTTCCGGACGGATACGGAAACTCTATTAAATTATAAAACCGCGGTTTTTTGCCGTCGTTTTTCGGGACCCAGCATTTTGCGTCGGCCCATTTTTTTTGCCATTTGGCCTCGCGCATTTTTATCTTATCGTCAGACATTGCAAATCCTGTATTAAATAAATAATCGGAAAAAATTATAACAGCTAAATCTTGTTTTTCAAGACAAATGTCCGGATCGCGGACGAAAGATTTTGATCGGCGTCGCGGTTTTCGTCTATTTCGCGCACAAGGGCGGCAAGGGTCATTTTCCGTGTTTTCGCTATGAATTTCAACTCATCTATAAATTCAGACTCTACCGAAAACGAGGTCAGGTGTTTCGAAATGGAGACGCTTATTTTCTTCATATTTTCCCAACCAGCATGCAATCCGTCAGGGCGGACGCCAAATCGCCGTATTTTCGGAGGACCTGGAGCGTCATGACATCGTGCATGTACAAATTATCCAAGACATCGCATGAAAACACGTACATCTGATTCCGGCCCCACACCGTCTTTCCGCGCAGCGTTCGGAACGCCGCAAGGTCGCGGTTGATTTTGACGATCCCGGGAATCGTATAGCTTCTATCCGGCCGCTCTTTATCCTCTATCGGGAAAACGCACGCGTCGCCCAAAAGCGCGCCTCCGTATTGAAGATAAAAATCCGCGAAAAATTTCGGCAGGACCGACGCCCTCATCTGTTGAAACGCGGCGTTGGCCAACTCCAACGCGCGGGAAGTCGCGGGCGGAAAAAACACAGCCCCCGATTCTTTAAGATAATTCAATTTCTCCGTCATTTTATCCCTATACCCTGCCCTGGCTCATCGACGCGGCAAAACTCTGGGCAAGGCGGTCGGACGTCGTGTTGCCGCCTTCGCCGCCCGTCAGCATTCTTATCGAGACATATACTTTCTTCGCCGGATCCGGATACCATATTTCGCCCTGCCCCGATTGTTCGGCCATGAATATATCCAGATCGAAGCCCGTCGGGAAAAGCGGCATCAAAAACATATTTCCCGGGGAAATATCGCCGCCGTATAAAATCGGCCGCCTGAATTTTACGGTCAGATTCTCCGGCAAGGCGCGGCCGGACATAAGGCCCATGAAGTCGTTTTCGGACAAATTCAAAAGCGCCAGTTCCTGTATCGAATCGCCGAGGGATTCCATAAATTTTTTTCTCTCCGATCTGAATTTGAAAAACCAATCGGAGGCAAGCGGCGCCGGGACCGCGCGGCATGTTTCAAGCGGTAAGTCCTCCATTCTGCGCATAGAGAGAAACTGTTCCGCATCGTGTCTGTTATTGAACATTACGATCCCCCGCCGTAATACGACGCGACCGTGTCGACAAAGTTCGAAAAGGCCACGAAATTGCCTTTTTGCGCATCGTTCAATTCGATCGGATTGCCCGTCCCCAACAGATCCACAAGGGTCGCCATATCGTCGAACACCTGTATGTTCAGCGCATTCCACACGACCTGGACCTCTTCCCGGTTCTTCACATTGCCGTTGACATAGACAAACGGCATTATGCGTATCTTCATTTCTGGATCAAGTATTTCCATAAACAGCACTTCCAATCTTTGGACCACCGACGTCAACCGCCACACGGGCGACTTGAACGAACGTTTTCCCGCGCGCCACAAAGAATCGCCGCCCTCCGACGCGATGATCTCTTCGCGCGGTTCGTCAAGCGCCAATCCGACGATCAGCGCCTCGTCCGGGCCGATCGCCCAAAAATCCAGTTTGACGCCGCCTATGCTCGGCGTCGGTTTGGTCACAAATCCGATCTGATCCAAAACGCGCCTTATTTCTGCGACAACTTCCGACGCCTCTTCCGACGGCGCCGCATCGGGCATTGGCGCCTGTGTCTCCGCCGCGGTTCTCATCGGCGCCGGTCGCGGGATAAAGGCATTGTCAAGGTTAAGTTTCGGCGGACGCGTCAATATCGGGCCGTCCCCGCCCTTGTCCGCGGGTTCCGGTTCAATGCGCTTTGGATAAAAGCCGATCGCGGAAGAGCGCATTTTGAATCTTCTGTGCCATGGAACGATCAAAACGTACAGGCCGGTCAATCCCGCGACCACGAATGCGGCGACGGAGATATAAAATCCCTCTTCCACGCCGTTCGACAACTGCAACTCCGACAGATACCGCCAATGCGCGGCGTCAAGCAGGTTGAAACCGTACACCATATTGAAAAACCACAGCGCCAAAAGCGACAGCGTGGAAAGCCACAAAACGGCGATCAGAAATCTTTCTCTTCTCATTTGCCATAATTATAGCATATAATAAGGGATTATGAAACCAAGGATATTGCGTTCGGACGGGGTTCTGCAAAAACTTCTGCCGCATATGTGCGTCGCCGAATGGGGCCGCGCGGACACGGATATCATTTTGCGGGACAGCGTTCTTTGCAAAGAAAAAGGGCTGGCGGCCATAAGCCTGCTTCCGGATGCGATTTCGGCCGCCCGGAGCGCCGCGGACGATATCAAAGTTTACTGCTTTATCGACGATATTGCCAAAATCCCGGCTATTTCGGAGAGAAAAAACACGTCGGTTCAGCTGTTCTTCAAGGACAATCGCATGGAAAATCTTCCCGAACTTCCGGATATTGAGATAATTCCCGCATTCGCGCTTAAAAATATAGAGCATTTGGATTGGACAAGGATCGTTTTGCTGGAGAGAAAACTGGGCGGGCGCGGATTTATGTTTATCGACGAAGCGGGCGAATATATTCACAGGTTTTATGATTTTCTAAATATTATCGGCGATTCTTTTTCCGGCGCGATCCATTATTGCGGCGCCTCCAACGACCTTAATAAATTGGACGACGCATACAGGCTTGTTGAAAAAATAAGGCCCGATCTTCTTTCCAATCTTTGCCTGTTCGTGTCCGGGGAATTCTTCCGCAATCTTGACTTTCGCTATAAATCCCTATAAAATGGGCCGTGTAAATCAAAAGGCGAACATGGCAAATCATAAATCGAGCAAAAAACGGATTCTGATCGGTGAAAAAAAGCGCAAGGTAAACATCGCGCGCAAAAGCGCGACGCGCACCGCAATCAAAAAAGCGGTCAAGGCGATCGAAGGCGGGGACAAAGCGGCCATAAAGCCCGCCCTTCGCTATGCCGAATCGAAACTTATGAAGGCGGCGAAGAAAGTCATGCCTAAAAAACGCGCAAGCCGCAAAGTGTCGCGCCTTGCCAAAGCGGCTAACAAAGCCAAATAAGCGCCCTCTTCTATTTCAATTCTTTTTTGGGGTCAAGGGCTTTGGATCCTTTGCGGATCTCAAAATGCAGCTGGGGGTCCGACACCTTGCCCGTCATGCCCACGGTTCCTATTTTCTGGCCGACCGCGACCTTGTCCCCGCGCTTCACTATAAAATCATCAAGGTGCGCGTAGACCGTCATCCAGCCGCCCGAGTGCTGGATTATCAAAAGGTTTCCCATGCCTTTAAGTTCGTTCCCCGCGTACGCGACCGCGCCGTTGTCCGCCGCGCCGACCGCGGTTCCGCGCGGCGCGCCTATGTTGATTCCGTCATTCATAAGGCCTCCGCGTTTCGGGCCGAAGTCCGAAATTATATTGCCGCGAACGGGCCATGAAAACTTGCCGCTTGATCGCCGTTCCAGTTTCGGCGACGGCGCGGTCGATTTTGCCGCCGCCGCCTGTGCCGCCGATGCGTCGGTTTTTGGAATTTCCGTTTTGGTCGTGACTATTTCCGCGACTTCCACCCTTAACGTTTGCCCGATGCTTAACGTATAAGGTTCGCCAAGATCATTCAACGCCGCAAGACGCCCGACCGGCATGCCGTATTTTTTTGCCAAAGAATACGCGGTGTCGCCTTTTTCGACTTTTATTTCCAGCGTGTTCAATACAAACGATTTCTTTTCCGCGACGACCAGGGTTCCGTAATCGGTCGTGGTGTCCGATATGGTTTGCGCGATTATTTTGCTTTGGTCGTAATCGGACGCCGACGCGTATGCGATCCGGGTCAAAGGATCGCCGTATAAAGACGCGCCGTTGTCGTTTCCATAATCCAAAACGGACGCGTATTCGTATATCTCGGACCCCGGATCGGCCAAAAGCGCCGGATATTTCGCCGCGATAAAGTCGCTTATATTATTAGGCGCCTCCGCGATATGTTGTCTTAAATCGCAAGCGGACACCATTATCGCGCAAAGAAAAGGCAATATTTTTCCCATGCGTCATTATACCATAAACAGAAACGATAGCCCAAACAATACGACCAGCGGAAGCGCCAGCGCGATCTGCGACACGATGTCCGGCGGGGTCAATACGGCGGCGACTATAAAGATCCCGACAATGAAGTATCTTCCCATGGACGCCAATTGTTTTTTCGACAGGACGCCGGTTCTGTTCAGCAAGATCAATATCAGCGGAAACTGGAACGCGAGTCCGAACGCTTTCAGCAAATCCAGCGAAAAGACCAGATATGTTTTGACGTTCGGCATCATCGCCGCGGTTTCGGGGGCGATCTGTAAAAAGAAGGCGAACATTATCGGAAGAAGGATAAAATATGCAAACGACGCGCCCGAAAGAAACAATATCGGAGAGGCAAGCAAGACCGCGACCGCAATTTTTTTCTCGTCCCGTTTCAGCGCCGGGGAAACATATCTCCATACTTGATACAGCACGAACGGCGCGGATATGAAAAGCGCGAAAAGCCCCGCCAAAGAAAACTGTATCGCAAGGCCGTCGGCAATTCCCGTGTATATCATCGTCGGTTCCGCCCAGACGTCGAACAGCGGGGCCGTTATTATCGACTGCAAGGCGTCCGCAACGAATAATCCCATGGCAAACGCGGCGCAAAAAAACGCCAAGGACCAGACAACGCGGCGCTTTAATTCCCTGAAATGCTGCATCAGCGTCATTTTTTGCATTTCTTCCCCGTCCTTGATTTCGCCGGCGTTGAAAACGTTTCGATCATATCGTCCATGGTTTTTTGGGACAGACCGTCAACGGGCAGATCTTTTGACAGCTCTGATTCCAACTCGTTTATTCCATCCTGTATCTTTCCGGACACGCGCCTTATATACCCGACCAGTTTTCCAAAGGCGCGCGCGACATCCGGCCAATTTTTGGCGGGCACGACCGCGATCGCGACAACAACTATCACTAAAAATTCCATACCGCTTATATTGAACATTATTCGTAAAACGCGTCGCCGCCGGAGTTCGCCGTCGTCCTCATTTTTTGCAACTGAAAAAAATTCTTCGGAAAATCCGTTTTAGTTTTCATGCCGCGGAACACGACGTCCACTTCCGATCCCGTGGCGTCTATGACCGTCCACGATCGAAGCGTCATCGGATCGTCGGAAAAGTTCACCACCATTTGGCCGACCCCCTCGTTGCCCCTTATATGCATTTTAAGCGAAAACGTATTCGCGGCTTTGTCGAAGTTGGTTTCGGACACCGTTATGTCGGCGTTCGCAAGGTTTATATTTTTCCGGATCAATATGCCCGCCGGCGTCGACGTCAAAGGCACCGTCGTGATTTGGTCAAGCGACTTGTCATAAAAATACAAATCCTTTCCGTTGGAAATAAGTTGAATCGGAAGCGTGGAATAATCCAGACGAATGCGGCCGGGGCGAAGCATTGAAAATGTCCCCCTGTCGTTTTTCCCGTTCGACGACTGGGTAAATTCCCCGGCAAGTCCCGTTATGCCGTTCAGATAACTTTCCGCCCGCGCGACCAATCTGTTGTCAACCGCCGCATGCGCCACGGGCGCAATTAACAATGAGCAATTAATAATGAACAATGTAAGTTTTTTCATCATAAGGCGATATCCTCCAACAACAACTGAACATTTGACGAGAAGTCGTTTTCCTTCAATCTTCCGACCACGCGTATTTTACAACCGAAATTTGATTCGTCCAATAAAAATCGTCCTATCGGCGTATCCGACATATTGAACCCGACGACCGAAAGGTTTCCCGCGCTTGTTTTAAGATTCCCCGACAAGTGCGCGCCCGTTCCTATCGTTCGCCCGAATGTCCACATTCCGCCTGAAAGGCACAAGATCGGTTCCGTATTTCCGATTCCAAACGGCGCAAGTTTTTCTATATTCTCCGCCAATTCAAGGGTCGCCCCGCCCGCATCCATTTCAATGTCCGCATTTATTTTCGGGATCGGATAGATTCCATTAAGCGCGGATTTTACCTCATTGTCAAGAAAGTCCGAAAACCTTTGCTCGTTTTCCGGCGCCAATTCAAATCCGGCCGCGGCTTTGTGCCCGCCGCCCTCGGATATAATTCCATTCTCCAAGGCCAAGCGTATGATTTTGCCAATATCCACGCCCTCAATGCTTCGCCCGCTTCCTTTTACGGACGCTTTCGACCTTGTCGCGACGCAACACGGAAGTCCGTATTTTTCTTTCAGACGGCCCGCGACGATCCCCATGACCCCGCCGTGCCAATCGTCGCCCGAAACAAACAGGCAAAAACGATTCGCGTCTTTCTGTTTTTTCGCCAAATCGTCCGCGTCCAAAAGTATTTTATTCTGTATGGCCTGACGGCGCGCGTTCATTTCGTCCAATTCCCCGGCCAGATCGTGCGCCTTTATATAATTGTCAGTCAATATAAGATCCAAAGCAAGGTTCGCGTCTATGATCCGGCCCGCGGCGTTAAGGCGCGGCCCGATAATAAATCCCGCGGAATACACGTCCGTTTTTTTAACGCGCGCCGTTTCCATAAGGGCCCGAAGGCCTATATTT
>JAISSM010000051.1 GCA_031273075.1 Rickettsiales bacterium | reverse complement strand
TCATGGCCACATACCATGCGCGGGTTATGTTCGCGTGGTGGATTTCGCCGGTATCGCGCCGCGAATGAAATACAAATTCCGCGTCGCCTTTTACGGTCGCCATTTCGCGCAACAGGGACAGGGCAGGTTCGACAATCGCCAAAGTGCGCCGCTCGCCGTTTTTCGTTTCGTGTAAAATCGCCCGACCCGCATCCAAATCAATGTCCGCCCAGCGCAGACCTAAAATTTCACTGCTACGCGCCCCCGTCGTTATCGCAAGCACGACAGCCGGATACAATAAAGGATTCGGCGACTCTTTACAGGCGGTCAACAACCGCTCACGCTCGGCGTCATCCAAATACCGGACGCGCCCGCGCGGCTCTTGAAATTTATTTATTTTTTCTATGGGGTTCGCGTCGATCCATTCAAGCCCTTTATACGCATAAGTGAACACCACGGACAGGGAGGCCATATAGCGGTTCAAAGTCGCGGGGGTCTTCTTTCTGCCTTTCGGGGTTTCGCGCTCGGCAATGTCCGCCCATGCTTTTTTTATAATATCGGGCTTTACGGCGATAAGCGCATAACCGCCTAACAGTTCTTTCCAAACGGCAAGTTGTCGGATCGTTTCCTTGTCGACCCTGTGTTTTGTGGGCAACACGTCTTTAATATAGCGGTCTATGGCCTCGCCAAGGGTGCGTCTCCGTGATTCCACAACCGCCAAGTGCAACCCGTCTTTTATGGAGATTTCGGTTCTTTCCGCCCATTCGTCCGCCTTTTTCTTGGCCAAAAAGGTTTGACACTGCGTCGGGAAACCCTTAACCCTTACAAGTGCGCGATAGGAAATATCCCCGTTTTTACCAATTCGTTTTTCTATTGATGCCATTTTTGCCTACCTTTCCCAATTACTATACCATACGCAAGAATAAATGTCAACAGATGTATAAACTCTTTTACAAAATAAAAAAGTGGCGGATTTATAAGGGTTGCAAGACGCTATGTTTTGCCAATGGTGCATTTATGGTGCAATGAGTTATAAAAATCCCCTGATTTCTGACTTGAAAGCGGCAATAATAAGTGCCGCACAGTGTTTTATTTTGCCGTCATATCGGGCTGTGAATGCACCAAATTTGCACCAAATCAGATTGTGGTGTTTGTTAAGTCATTGATTTTATTGGATTATTTATATAATATATACGGATTAACAGTCCGTTGTTCTACCGACTGAACTATGCCCGAATAAAGCGCCGCGGCCGACGCATGGTCTTTGACCGCGACGCCGCATGTTATCCCATCTTCGCCCGATTTTCAAGTTTTTATTTGAAGTTCCCCTCCATCGGAGGGGTGGCGCGAAGCGCCGGGGTGGTTTTCCAGGCCCGCACAACCACCCCGTCTTGCTCGCCTTCGGCTCGCAATCCACCCCTCCATAGAGGGGAACTTTACTGTATACTGTTGACTGTTGACTGTTGACTAATATATAATGTCCAAATCGATGTCGCTGTTATTGCTTGAACTTTTAATTTATCTGGGGACGGCCGCGCTGTTCGTTTATGTCGCGTGGCTGTTTTTCCGGAACGCGGAGATGATTGCCCGCGGCCTTTGGCATCAGCCCCCGTTTTCGCCAAGCTGCGAACCGCTGCGCGACGCGGTCGTTCAAGAAATAAGGTCAAGTTATCCGAACGTGAAAACCGCGTGCGATATAGGGTCCGGCTATGGCGGATTGGCGCGCCGCATCGCCAAAGATTGCGGCCTTCGCGTGGCGGCTTTGGAAAACATGCCGTTCGCGGCGACGGTGTCCATGATCGCGGACTGGATATCGGGAGGCATCTCGAAAACCATATGGTGCGACGCGTTCGAATACGTGGAAAAATCCGACGGGTTCGATTTGGCGGTCGCGTACATGGGGCCGAAAGTCGCCGGCCGCCTTATCGCGCTTAGGAATAAAATCCGCGTTTTGATCACGTTGGACTTTCCGGTCGAAGGCCTTGAAGCAACGCGGACGATAATTGTCCCGGGCGGATACACCCTTTACAACGGCGTAAAATATCCGCACAAATTGTTCGTGTACGAGTTGCAAAAATAATATCCTAGAAATTATAAACCGCGCCGATATGAACGGAGAATTGGTCGGCGGCCTCCGTGATCGGGGAATCCTTCGCCGCGCCGGTAAGACGCATGTATTCCGCGCCGGCCAAAAGCGCGATTTTTTCCGCGACCGGAATTTTAAGGACCGCGCCGGCGTCGACGCTTCTGAATCCCGCGGGCGCCGAATATTCCGCGTACCCGAATTTTGAACTCTCAAAGGCCGTTATCCCGGAATAGGTCTGATTATACCGCCTGCTTCCGTAAATGGCGGTCGAATAGACGGTAAGGTCGAACGCGTCGAACTTGCCCGCGTATGTGATCCCGAAATTGAACGACGCCCCCGTGTTGCCGTGGACCAATCCGTCCGTGACCCTGAAATTAAACATAATGGGATCGAGTTTTAAGATGGAATTGAGCGTCGCGGTCGGGCGGACGTTTTCGACGTATTCGATCGTGCCCCAGCTTTGTCCGAGATTCCTTTTGGTCCGCCAACGCAAGGCGGGCGCGAAAATGATCGTGCGCGACGAATTCGCGGGAAGATAAACGCCCGCGCCTTGAAGCACCGACGCGAAGAGGGGCCCGTGTTTGATTTCGGCCAATGGGAAATAATAAAGTTCGTTGTTTTTTGCGCCTTCGAATTGCGGCGCGAAAAACGCGGCCCCGCCTATAAAGGCCTCTGTCTTAAAGTCCTCCGCCGCGGCGTTCCGAACCATGGCGCCAAACGCCAAAAAGAAAAAAATTATTTGCCTTGCCCGCATCTTGGGTATACTATCCGAGACATGAATAAAAAGCAATTATTTTTGTGGTGCCTTTACACCGCGTCGAACTCGATAGTATTCATAAACTTCCTGGTGTACTTTTCGAAATGGCTTGTTTTGGACGCGGGCGTTTCGGACTTCGCGTACAATATGGTGTTCGTGGCGACGGCCCTGGCGCTTCTTGTGACGGCGCCCGCGCTGGCCGCGCATAACGACAAGGCGGGGAATAGGAAAAAATTCCTGAATGTCGCGACGCTGGGCGTGATGGCGTCGTATCTTTTGGCGGCGATATTTGCATTTCTTGACGCGTCGGCGCCGGCGTTGATATTCTTTTTGGCGGGCCAGTATTGCTATCAGCTTTCGTTTTCTTTTTACGATCCGATGCTTAACGACATAGCGGACGAGGAACACCGCGCGGCGGCCTCCGGCCTAAGCCAGTTCGCAAGTTCGGCGGGCATGGTCCTTGGGCTTGCGGTCACATTGCCGCTTGCGGGAATAGGGCGGCTTTGGCCGCTGATCCCGTCGGTGTTGTTGTTCGCGGCGCTTGCCTGGCCGATGATGCTGTATTATAAGGAACCGCCGCGCCCGAAGGCGTCCGGGGCGATCGCGCCCAAAGTCCGGATCGGGTTCGATTGGAAAAAGTTTAGGAATTTTATCCTATCGTCTCCGGCGGCCCTGGTCCTTATATCGTTCTTTTTTTACAACGACGCGCTTGCGACCATAACGAACAACTATCCGATATACGCGGGCAAAGTCCTTGACATGTCGGACGAAACGACGTCGATAATGCTTATGACCACGATGCTTGCGGGATCTCTGGGCGCGTTGATCGCGGGCGTGCTCGGCGATAGATTAGGGGTAAGAAAATGCCTTAAAATAATCCTTTGGACATGGCTTGTCCTTATCCCCGTGATCGCGGCGGCCTCAAGTATGACTTTGTTTTTCGCATTGGCGGCGCTGTTGGGCCTTACCATAGGCGCGGGCTGGGCGACAAGCCGCGCGTACATAAGCCTTTGCCTTGAAAAGGACGACCTGGGCTATGGATTTTCGTTTTACACGATATTTGAAAGATTCTCGTCCATCATAGGGCCCTTGGTCTGGGGCGGGATATTGGCGGCGGGCGGCGGCCACAGGCTTGCGATGTTAAGCATGGCCGGATTCATAGCGGCGGGAATATTCGTTCTGAATTTGACAAAGAGCGCCGGGCGGTATAAAGTTGGCGTGGAAGAGAACCGATGAAAAAATACCTGATCATATTTGCGGCGGCGTTCGTCGCGTCATGCGCGGAAATGGATATGGACATGGATGCGGCGGAGGATAAGGGCGGCCAGTTTATGTTCGTTCTGCGCGCGGAGGCGGACGAATTCGTGCTTGAAAAATTCGACAACGCGCGGCGCGCGATGATCCGCGTGTCGCGTTCGGACAAAACGCCCGCCCAAAGGCTTATCCAGACGTTTCCGGCCGACTATCGCATGGCCTTCGCGTGGGAGGATAATTATCCGAGGTTCGAGGGCGTGAACTATAAGGCGTTCGACGAATACGCGACCACGATACAGAATTCCAAATACGCGTTCGTGTTTTCCCAGGGCGTGGAGATCGCGACCATGTCCGGGGAGCTTTACTTCGTGAACAAAGAGAAAAAATCCGCGCACCTTTTGAAAAACGACATGTACGATTTTCAATTGGCGGGGCAGTTCATGTTCTACCTTGAAACCGGGGACGCGATGCGGACGCTTACGATATACGACCTGGACACGTTCGAAACGGTTGCGAAAATCCAACATGTCGCGGAAATCGGATTCCTTCCGCGGCAATAATATAAATGATCCTTCTGATAGACGCGACTTCAAAGAAAATCAAACTTGCGCTGGACGATAAGGCGGTCGGGGTCGAATCGATAAGGCAAACGACCGACTTGCCGAAAATCGCGAAAGAGTTTTTGATGGATGCGAAACCGGATGCGATAGGGGTTGTGACGGGTCCGGGAAGTTTTACGGGCATAAGGCTGGGCATAGCGTATGCGAAGGGCCTGGCGATGGGTTTCGATATCCCTTTGATAGGGATAAACCTGTTCGAATTGGCAAAGCCAAGTTCCCCTCTATGGAGGGGTGCCCCGAAGGGGCGGGGTGGTTTATTGGCCGTCAAATCCGACAGGGGGGATTATTATACGTTTGACGGCAAAGAGTACGGAATCTCGCCGGACCTTCCCGAAAACGCGAAACTTGTGACGGATTGGGACCCGAAACAGGGTGTCGCCCTAATACGGGAAAAATTGAAAGAACCGCCGACGCCGACCATCCCCCTTTATATAAGACCGAGTTATGTAGACAATAATTGTTAATTGAAAAAATCCCTTTGGGGATTTTTTTCGGTTATGGTATAATTCTACGAAATATAAGAGGATGTCCGCATGAATAAACTTGCATTGTTCATTGTTAATTGTTCATTGTTAATTGTCCCGGCGTATGCCGCAAGCCGCGGCGGCGGATCGGATCAGGGCGGCGGCCGACAGTCGGTGATGAGTTCGGGCCCGGGGTCCGGGTCCGATCAGGGCCGGCCTTCGGTGATTGGGGCGCAAAGACCGGGGGGCACGGGAACGGCCGCGACGAAGGCCGTGACGATACCGGTGACGACCACGACGACCACGACGACGAACGTGCCGGAAATCAACGAGACCGAGACGAATTCGAACACTGTGAATTACGACCTTGGCGCGATGTCGGAAACCGGCCTGCGCAACGCGTGTCTTATGGGCGCGACGGGAAGCGTGTGGGCGAACAAGGCCTATGCGCGGCCGGATGGGGTGGCGGCGGACATGGCGGCCGCGATGACGGAGCATGAAACGGCGGGGGAAAACGCGTGTTTTTACCCGGTTGCGATAAAATCCGCGGATATCAAGAATATGGGGCGGTTCTTCCCGCCCAGGCACTTTATGGCGGGCGCGACGGTGGAGTGCGGATCGTGGATAGATGCGGCGGACTTGGACGCGGCGATATTGGACGCGAAGAAGAACGCGAGAACCGGATGGACGATCGCGGCGAGCGTTGGCGGCGCGGCCCTTGGCGTCGGCGCGGTTGAGGGGATAGGCGCGGCCGGCGGGTGGGGCGACAAATATCAGGGGCAAAGGGCGCTTGAAGGCGTGAAATTGATAAATGCGCAGTTAAAATCCCCGAAAACGCCGGACAAATTCAAGAACGATGTGATGACGGTCTATAATTGGTGCAACGGCGGCAGTCAGGCGGAGAGAGACGCCCGCGCCACGACTCCGTTGGACGCCAAGACGACGTGCAAGGATTTGGTGGCCGGCATCGACGCATTTTGAGAAGGGGGAATAATTTGTCATCCCGCGATTTAATCGCGGGATCCAGGTAGTAAAGTCGTCGCGCGAAGCGCGACACACATTGCCTAGATACCGCGGTCAAGCCGCGGTATGACAAAGGAAAGAAAAAAACGCCGCGGGTATGACGAAGAACAAGGATAACGAAAAAGAAGGTTGTTATGAGAAACAAAATAATATTTGCTCTTTTGGGGATCATTGCGACCGGGAACGCCTTCGCAGACGATTTTTGCGATAGAGGGCAATATTGGATCGGCCACGAACAACCGGGTTGCAATCCGAGTGCCGCTCCGGGCGGCTGTTGCAAGAGTGTCGGATGGATTATGGAAAGATGCGGTGAAATAAGAGACCAACAAGGCGGTAAATCCCAAGGCTGGGTATTTGTGGGTCAGGGGGCGGACGTCCTTTTTAACGTGAAACAAGATGCGCAAGGCGATCGGCCTGCGGTGGCAAGCGGCGCCGGGCGCACGGCGGCGAATGCGAAATGTATTACGGATTTGTGCAATGATATCAATAACGCCCCCAGCATGTTGGGCAGCGGGGTTACATTTGGCGGCGCCGATGGGACGGGTGAGGCGGCGAACAATCATTGCATGACCAAATCATTGACGCCAGTTCCCGAACCGGAACCCGAACCAGCCCTGGCGCCCGAACCTGAACCGGAACCCGAACCGGCTCCGGTCGTTGAGCCCGCTCCGGCCTCCCACGCTGTCATTGAATTTAAGGAGGTTAGTAGTGTGGCGAACGGGCCTTTCCCCACTGGAGCAGAGAGCGCCGACGGTCGTGATTGTAAGAGGATCAGCGATAAACAAATTAATTGTCCTTGCGACAAAACAAGCAATTCGGCGCGGGTGCCGCTCGCTCCCAGCAACGGAAATCGTTCTGCCATAGGATGGAATCCTCAAATAAGCATCAGCGATTTTGAAGTAGCCTCTGACGCGCAGAGTGTTTCTTGCGTCGCAACCGCACCCGCATCATACTGGGCTGTGTGGGGTGCCGCTCCGGTTCAGGCCGCAGAACCAAAAGCTTGTGAGAATCTCATTGTTCAATGCCCGGCCGGTCAATACTGGTTTTTCGACGTTGCCAACAAACTTGGCAAGGGCGCGAATTGCGGCGGATGCAGGGACGACGCGGGGATAAAAGGCGCCGACTGTAATGAGGCCAATCCTAACAAAGGCGGATATTATTTTAAGGGCGGCGAGGTGATGCGTCGTTCGACCAATCCCAATAAAACATTGAATCCCGACTCTAATGCCGGCGCTGGATACAGGCCGGGCAATGTGGCGTGCGCCGCGGATTTTTGCGCCGTAAAATGGGGTCTTAAAAATAAAAACGTGTCTTTCTCGGACATTACCGATATAAACAAGCAGGCCGGTGAAATTTCGAAAAGGTGCGCCGCCGCGTATGACGCGTATCTTAAAGAGTCCGAAACCCCCAAGCCCGCGCCGGTTGTGTGGAAAATGAAATTTATACTGCCGGATGGCGGGAAATTTAGAAGTCCTCCGCCTGAATGCGAACCGTTGGCCGGTAACGATAGCGAGGCGACTTGTACTTGCGACAAGACAAGCACCGCTGAAGTTGAAAGAAGTGTGCCGTTGGAACTTATTCTCCCCCCCGCGGATACGCAAAAGCTTGCCGGTTGGGTGGACCCGGGAAATGCGAGAATGTCGTTCCTCGCGAATAGAGAGAGCCTTCCTTGTTATTCAAACAGAGTCGCCGTATACACGGCCCAATGGACCGAGCCAAAGAAAGAAGAGCCGCCGCAAAAGGTAATATTTGCGCTGGACAGCGGGAGCGATAATGTTAAAGTCGAATTGAATGGTTGTACCCGGGAAAAGGTTGACGAGCTGGAATGTCCCTGCGTCGTTAATTGCAAGGGCAATAACAGCAACATTTGCGCGTCGGTGCCGGGCGATCCCGACCGCGGCGGCTATACGTTTGATGGGTGGGAAAGAGACGGGCTTGAGGGCCTGTTCAGCTCCGTCAGACCAATAGGAAAGAACGGAATCGCGTCGGCTGTCGAATGTCCAGCGAATAAGACGGAACTCTATACGCATAAGGCCAAATGGACGGTGTCAACGCCGCCGAAACCGGAAGTGAAGTTGACGTTTGACCCGAACGATGGAAATTTCGATGACGCCGTGATCCAAAACCTGCCCGATAATGAAGATGCAAAGTGTGTCGGCGTAAATGGAAAAGTGGTTTGCACTTGCATAAATAATAAGTCTTTCGTGCCGGGTAATCCCAAAAATGGCGATAAGGTTTTTGAAGGGTGGGTGTCCGGTAAGGTAACGATCAACCCTCCGAACCAAGCGCGTACTGAAAGTACTGATAATTGTCCCCTTAAAGATACGATTCTCAAAGCTAAATGGGGAACCCCGCCTCCAAAAAAGTACGCGGTGTTCGCCAATAAAGGCAGGGCGGATCTCCCCGATTTGAACGGGTGCGATCCCCGAAAAAATATTGTTGACGATAAAGGTATGAGAACCATTGAACTGGCCTGTCTTTGCGGTGACGACGACAAGGCGAACGTCCCGGGCGATCTCACGGATCCTAAGGGACAACAGGACTTTCTTGGGTGGACGGATGGTCCCGTGCGGTTCAGCGTCAACGGAATCAATGGGTCGGTCATAAACGATAAGGTTGTTTGCGCCAAGGAAGGGGATGTTGAATTTGGCTCCGAATGGAGCATCCCGCCGAAGCCGCAAGAAAAGATAACATATGATGCGGGAAGTGTCGACGGGTATGGAGTGGGATTTTTCAATTCAAATATATGGACCCTCCTCGGGCAAAGGAAAGATTGTAATGCCCAGAAAGATAGTACCGGGAGGGATAAGATAGTTTGTTCCTGTATTGATAAACAAGTTTTTGTGCCGGACAATCCCGAATTTTTGGCGACAGAGGAAAAGAAATTTACTTTTGGCGGATGGCGAGTGCCCGGCGGCGGAGTAATCAACGCCCCGGGTTCCCGGGAAACGAGTATCGGATGCGCCAACAGTATAGAGTTCGCGGCGATATGGACGCCCGCCCCCCCGGAACCGCCGGTGGCGACGGTGACGTATAAACTGGACAGTTCCGATGCGGCTTGGGGCGCCGTATCCGCGCCGTGCGAGAGCAAGGTCGTTGACAATGAGAGTGTCGTAAGTTGTCCTTGCAAAGACAATGAGATATTGGTGCCTGGCGATCCTTCGGAGACGAAGGGGCAAAAGCGTGATTTTGCGGGGTGGTCCGGAATGACGGCGCTGCTGAACGCGCCGAATGGAACGCGCAGGGACAAAATTAGTTGTCCTCCTAAGGACGTGGTTCTCAAAGCGACGTGGGCGGCTCCTGCGCCGGCTCCGCGGGTGGCGATATTTTCACTGATGGACGACAACGTTACTCCTCCTGCCGACTTAAGTCAAAAGAAATGTAAACAAGATGGGCAAGACTTGATTTGTGAGTGCGGTGATGATCAAAGGGCGAATGTGCCGGGCGATCCCAGTCTTGACGGCAGTACGTTTGACGGTTGGAAAGATACCTTTGGGAATGGTCCGTTCAAAGCCGCCGGAGTGAAAAATGTTTCTTGCCCCGAAGAGAAAAATTTTTACAGGGCCGTATGGACCCCTGTCGCACCTCCGCCGGAACCTGAACCGGAAGAAAAAAATGTGGGGAAGGTCGGATTCATTTTGGAAGGGGATGCGATTTTCGCCAAAGACGCGGTTGTCCCCGGTTGTAAGCCGTACGATACCGAGGCGAACGAAGAGGAATATACCGGCATAGTTTGCGAGTGCGATAAAGACGGCAAAACGGTGCCGGTGCCTGGCAATCCTAAACTGGACAAAAATACTTTCGACGGATGGCGTCTCCATGGAGGGCAGGAGAAATTGGACAAGGACGCGAGGTCTGTCGCTTGCAACCCCGATGGAGTCAAGGCTTATGCTGCCGTATGGACCGAGGTCGAACCGGATGAGCCCGAACCCTTGCCGGTGCCCATTGTGGTCGACCTTATGAAGGGTAAAGACGGGATATTGGATATATGGAAACGCGTTCCCAAGATGGATGCGGACGGATGGCGGAGCGCGGAGGGCGGATTCAATACCACGCGGCTTTTGGCGGATGCGGCGGGCGGCGCGGTGATCGGCACCGCGGCGGGCGTCCTGACCAACGTGCTTATGAAAAAGTCCCAGTTGAAATCCGGGTACGAATCGGTTCAGTGCGTATACGGCAACGCCGGCGCGGCCGCCTTCGGCGAACAATTCATCGTGCAATAATAAAGTTCCCCTCCGTCGGAGGGGTGCCACCCGTAGCCTTGGCGAAGGGTGGCGGGGTGGTTTCCCAAGTCCGCATAACCCCCCCGTCTTGCTCGCCACGGGCTCGCAATCCACCCCTCCATAGAGGGGAACTTTGGCTCTGCCATGATTGCTAATTGGCGATAAATCCCCCCGACTGCATTTTCCACATTTTCGCGTAGAGGCCGTTTTTCTTTTCGATCAATTCCCTGTGCGTTCCCGACTCTCTTATCCGGCCGTCCGCCATGACCACTATGCGGTCCATGCGGCTTAAAGTCGACAGTCTGTGCGCGATCGCCAGCGTCGTTTTTCCCTTCGACAATTCGAAAAACGATTTCTGTATAAGATGCTCCGTTTCCGAATCCAGCGCGCTTGTCGCTTCGTCCAGTATCAATATCGGCGCGTTCTTCAAAAACGCGCGCGCGATCGCGACGCGCTGTTTCTGTCCGGACGACAGTTTGATCCCCCTGTCGCCGACCATGGAATCGTATTTGTCCTCCAACCCCATCACGAATTTGTCGATTTCCGCGCGGCGCGCCGCGCCGCGGATCTTTCCCAATCCCGCGTCGACGTCCCCGTATCCGATGTTGTCTTTAAGCGTGCGGTTGAACATCGACGGTTCCTGCGGAATGAACGCGATGTTTTTGCGAAGGGAATCCTGGGCGATCTTTTTTATGTTCTGTCCGTCGATGAAAATATCGCCCCTCAAAGGATCGTAAAGCCGCATCAAAAGGTTGACCAACGTCGTTTTGCCCGCGCCGCTTTGCCCGACAAGCCCGACCTTTTCGCCCGCGCGGATTTTAAGCGAAAAGTCGTTCAATATTTTCCGTTTCTTGTATCCGAACGCAACGCCCCTGACTTCGATCGCGCCTTTTTTCACGACCAAATCTTTCGCGTCCGGATCGTCCGTGATTTCGACGGCCTTTATAAGCTCCTCGTACGATTTAAGCGCGCTTCCGAGTATGTCGACGAATTCCGGGATATTGTTCACGATGTTGGCGATGGAGCCCATGATGGCCAAGGACGCGGCGACGGTGAACACTATTTCGGAGACGAGCATTTGGCCGGAGGCGTAAAAAACCGCGCACAGAAACATCATCAGGGTGAACGCGATGTCGCTTACGATCAAGGGCACGCCCCAGAACAGCCGCTGAAAAAACGCGGCGTCGATGCGCGCCTTGACAAGCTGGTCGCGCGGCGCGCCCAAATGCGCGCGCTCCGAATTCCTTCCGGCGAACAGTTTGACGATGGAATAGTTGAAAATGCTGTCCACCTGTTTGCCGTGCAATGCGGATTGGGAATCCGCGGCGAATTTCGCGCTTCGGTTCATGGGCCTTAAAAGGATCATGCCGAACGCGAATCGGAATATGAACACGGCGATAAGAACGGCGGCGATGTTCGCGTTGATCGAAAGGACAAGCCCGCTTGTGATCACGATCACCGTAACCGATCCGAAAATCTGCACCGGCGTGTTGAATATGACCCAAAGTCCGTTGACTATGTATCCGATCTGCGAGTCGACCTTGCCGGCCATGCGCGCCGACCAGAACGACATGGATTGCGAATGGACATAGTCGTTCAGAATGACGCCCGCGTTCTTTCTTATTTTCGGGATCCAGCGGTTGGCCAGAACGCTGCGCCACAATTCTATCCCGTCGAAGAACAGCCAGACGGCCAGCATGAACAAAATCGTGGGCGTTGCGAATTCGATGAACGTCATGCCGGACGGAACGGTTTGCTCGAACAGCGATATGAACCACTTTTGAAACAGCGGCCACATGACGTCGTATACGAGCTTGATCAAAACCGAGAATATCGCCCATAAAACAAGGGTAAGGCCGAACCCGCGAACCGCGCGCCTGAAATAGAAGCCGAATAAAGTTTTTGGAAAACGATCCACAAAAAACTCCGTTTTTTGTAGTGATTAGTGTAATAGTGATTAGTGATTAGTTGATGTGTTCGCTTCGCTCACTAAACTAATCACTAGTCACTGATCACTAGTCACTATAATATTTTGTGTGACCCGTCCGTCTTCGCCGCTACGCGGCTACGCCGAGACACTCGATTTTCTTAATCGGCTTCGCCGATAACGAAAATCGGTGGCACTCCCAACGGGACTTGAACCCGTGTTTTCAGAATGAGAATCTGACGTCCTGACCGCTAGACGATGGGAGCGAACGACCCTTACCCTAGCAAAGAAAATCCGCGCTTTCAAGGATAACTTCAACGGAATTTGACAAATTGTAATTTTAGATTACAATAATAGTTGTAATAAAAACATAAGGCGAAGGAACTATGACGCTTGTAAGAGATACGGTAAGTTTGACTTTGAACAGGGGCGAAGGAATAAATGCCTTTGTGGCCCGCGCGATCAAAACGGCCAAAGAGCACGGCGTGATAGTTACGATTTCCCGCGGAGGCCATGTGGTAAAACTTGACCAGCACTCCGACGCGAAAAAGGTCATCGACGTGTATTATCAAAATAAAAGCGACGGAAGACTGGTGCGTTAAATAATTAACAGTCAATAATGAACAATTAACAATTAATGTGTCGCGGCAGAGCCGCGTGCTTATCACCGGATACCGCGGTTAAACCGCGGTATGACAAAGTGTGGTTGGGGCAACTGGAGTCGAACCAATATATACGGAGTCAGAGTCCGTTGTTCTACCATTAAACTATGCCCCAATCGGCGGGTATTATAGGGGATTAAACCAAATTGTCAATTTATAAACTAAAACGTAAAATTCATCAAACAAGGTCGTCGCGTCAGAATGTGTCAAGGTGGTGCGAAAACGCCCCCGTAGTGTATTGAGGCATACATGAGGGGGCGTTTTCGTGCCGATTTGGCGCATTATCACGCGACCCGGCGGATTTTGCGCTACATCATGGGGGGCATGCCGCCGCCGGGCGCCGCCGGCTTTTCTTCCGGTATCTCGGTTACGACCGCGCCGGTGGTAAGCATGACGCCGGCCGTCGACGCCGCCGCCGACAGCGCGGTTTTCACGACCTTGGCCGGATCGATTATTCCCATTTTCATCATGTCGCCGAACCGGCCGGCCCGCGCGTCGTATCCGTAATTGTAATCCTTGTTTTTAAGGACGTCGTTAAGGAACACGTCGCCGCTTTGCGCGCCCGATCCATCGCCTCCGTTGTTGATGATCTGTTTGAACGGCGCGGCGAGGGAACCGAGGACGATTTTGATTCCGTTGGCCACGTTCAGATTTTCCGCGTCCGCGATCGGTTTTGACAAGGCGTCGCCCGCGCGCGCGAGCGCCACGCCGCCGCCCGGGACTATGCCTTCGGCGACCGCCGCGCGCGTGGCGGCAAGGGCGTCTTCGACGCGGTCCTTCTTTTCTTTCATTTCGACTTCGGTCATGCCGCCGACTTTGATGACCGCGACGCCGCCGACAAGCCGCGCCAGGCGTTCGTTAAGTTTTTCCTTGTAGTAATCGCTGGTCGCGGTTTCGATCGCCTTTCTGATTTCCGCCGCGCGCGCGTCCACGTCTTTCTTGTCGCCCGCGCCGTCGACGATAAGCGTCGCGTCTTTCGTCACGGTGACGTGCTTTGCGCTTCCGAGAACGTCGATTGAAATGTTTTCGAACGTCATTCCCATTTCGTCGGAAACGACGGTCGCCTTGGTAAGGACCGCGATGTCTTTAAGCATCTCTTTCCGGCGGTCTCCGAATCCGGGCGCCTTGACCGCGCACACCTTAAGTCCGCCGCGAAGACGGTTCAGGATCAGGGTCGCGAGCGCTTCGGATTCCACGTCGTCCGCGATGATCAAAAGCGGCTTGCCCGATTGCGCGACCGGCTCTAAGATCGGAAGCAGCGATTGCAGGTTGGCGATTTTTTTCTCCGAAACCAAAATCTGCGCGCCGTCCAGTTGGGCGGTCATCTTTTCCGTGTCGGTCACGAAATAGGGCGACATGAATCCGTGGTCGAATTGCATGCCCTGGGTGATTTCGATTTCTGTGTCGAGGCCCTTCGATTCGCCGACGGTGATGACGCCTTCCTTGCCGACCTTGTCCATCGCGTCCGCGATCTGTCGGCCCAGCTCCGCGTCGCCGTTCGCGGATATGGTCGCGACCTGGGCGATTTCCGTGGAGTCCTTGACGGGCTTTGCGTGCGCGTCGATGTCTTTGATGACGGCGGAAACGGCGGCGTCTATGCCGCGCTTTATGTCGGACGGATTCATTCCGGCCGCGGCCAGTTTATAGCCTTCGTTGAATATCGATTGCGCCAAAAGGGTCGCGGTCGTTGTTCCGTCTCCGGCATTGTCGCCGGCCTTCTTGGCGACGCCCTGCAATAATTTCGCGCCGACGTTTTCCTCCGGATCTTTAAGGGAAATTTCCTTGGCGACCGAAACGCCGTCCTTGGTTACCGCGGGCGCGCCGTATGATTTTTCGATTATGACGGTCCGCCCCAGGGGGCCCATGGTTATCTTGACCGCGTCGGCAAGTTTGTTCGCCCCGGCCTTGACTTTTTCAGTGTTGAAAGTAATGTTCTTGCTCATGTTTTTCTCCTCTTTGTCATCCCGCGGCTTGACCGCGGGATCCAGGTTTATGTGCGCCGCAAAGCGGCGCGGCTTAAATTATCCCTAAAATCTCGCTTTCCTTTATAAGAATAAATTCCTGTCCGTCGATTTTGACTTCGTTGGCGGTGGAGGCCCACTTGCCGAACAGAACGACGTCGCCGGCCTTGACGGTCATCGGTTCGTCTTTTATTCCGGGCCCGACGGCGATCACTTTGCCGCTGGACGGTTTTTCCTTTGCGGTGTCGGGGATTATGATTCCGCCGGCGGTCTTGTTGTCCTCGGCTATTTTCTCCAACAGAACGAAGTTGTGTAAAGGCTTGAATTTTACCATTGTGTATCCTCCTCTTTGTCATCCCGCGACTTGATCGCGGGATCCAGTGATATGCACGCCGCCTTGCGGCGCGGCCTTTCGTAATATAGCGACGAAAATACCGGTTTTCAAGAGACCGGCATAAAAAAACATGGCGCCTTCCCCTGTTCCGGGGGGAGGGGCCGCCCCGAGATAAAATTTCTTGACAAACGATAATTAAGTGCTACATTGTGGCCATAGAGAGGTTAAGACATGGATAAAAAAGAGATTCTTGCGAACGCGTCGGAAGGCTTGAAAGCCGACGAGATGGGTGTCTTGATGCATATCAAAAGGCATCTGTCCGCCATATGGGCGCGCATGCGCGGGATAGACAGGCTTTTGTGCGCAAATATAGCGCTGCTTTTGCTTGTATGCGCGATGTTTTTCACAATGTTCGTAAAGATACCCGCAAAGGAAGCGCCGGCGCCTCAAAATGCGCCCGTTGTCCGCAACATTAAAAAAACCGACGGCGTGGGATACACTCTTTCGGAACGGACAAAGGTATTGGACATGACGAACAGGGCGGTCCGTAAAAACCGTCCGACAATAGTTGTGGTCTCGAGAACGTCCGTTTCCGCATCCGAAATTAAAAAGTCGGCGATAAAAAAACCCGAAGTCAAAAAGCCCGCGCCCGCGACCGTGGTCGAAACCAGAAAAGTCGCCCCGAAGCCGATAGT
>JAISSM010000040.1 GCA_031273075.1 Rickettsiales bacterium | reverse complement strand
AAGGTTCGCGAGATCGGCGGCGACGACGCGGCGGCCGAATTGAAGACGGTAATGTCTTTGCCCTATAATCTTCGGAACGTTCGCGAATGCTATCATGTCGCGGCGGACATAAACAACGACTTTGCCGTCGGCGACGTCACCGTCCATGAAGAACTGGCCAAGTATATCATAGACGGCGGTCAAATGAAGCAATTCACAAAAGAGGACTTTGAGAACTTTATAAATATGTACGAGCAAATCGTCCGCGCGAACTATAAGGCATGCGATGGCGGCGACGTCCGCGCGTCCCCGGTCGAATACGCGGGTTTCGAACTTGCGCTGAATTTGCTTAGAGGGCAACTTAAAAACACTTATCAGTCAAATGCCAAACAATGAAAAACGCGCGCCCGGCGGATCGCGGGCGGCGGATTAAAAAATACTTGATTTTTCGATTATATCAATTAAAATCGCGGTAAAGAAATAAGGAGTTCGCCATGGAAATCGGAGAAGTCAAGCGGCCGACGGATATTATAATCGACGAAGCGCTTAAAGGTCATAAAAAGCCCGCGCCGCGCAAACGTAAAAAGAAAACTGTGAAACCCGCCGCGGCGGCCGTAAAGAAACCGAAGCCGAAGCCGAAACCAAGGCCAAAGGCGCCAAAAAAGAAACCCGTTGCGCGCGCCGTTCGCGTCGTTAAAAAGAAATCCGTGAAACGTCCGGCGAAGCCCGCCGCCATAGTCATAAAAAAGAAGCCGAAGCCGAAACCAAAGCCGGCGCCAAAAAAGAAACCCGCGCCGAAGCCGGCGCGCGCCGCCGTTAGGCCGCGGAATAAAAAACCCGCGCGCGCATCATGTTGTTTCGCCCCTTTCGCCATTATCGCCGCGATAGCGCTGGCCGGGGCATTGCTGTTCGTTTATGTTTCCGAAACGGAGACCGAGGTATATAACAAAGTCGCGCCGGTTGCCGCGGTTCAAAAGCCGGAGCCGCCCGTAAAGGTACAAAAAACAGAGAAACCGAAGAATGAAATCGAGCATGTCGTAAAGCGCGGCGAAATTCTTTTCGATATATCAAAAAGATACACCGGATCGGGCTGGAATTATCGATCCATCGCAAGGTACAATCATATCGGAAACCCGAACGTGATCGAAGTCGGCGACGTGATAAAAATCCGGCTTAAATAAAACGACCTTTGCTTTTACCCCCAATACTTTAGCGTTTGACGGGAATGATTAACAATGGATGTCGCGGGGCTTTGCCCCGCGTGCTTATTACTGGATCCCGCGGTTTAACCGCGGGATGACAAAGAGGGAGCTCCCCCTCGGCGCCAGGAGGCGCCACTCCCCCTCAAGGAGGGGGAGACAATTCCCCGAGAGAGAGAGAGAGGGGGGGGTATATTTTGATACTTGACAAATACTATAATGCGTATACAATCATAATGCATACCAAAAAGGATTTGAAATGGCCGATCAGGATATTATGAATGAACAAAAGTTCAAAAATAAATTCCACTACAGCAAGGGGGATATTTGCCCGCACGCCCGGGTGGAGACCCGCAACCCCGAATGGTTCAGGTGTCTGGCGATGGAGGCCATGGGGATAATCCCGACAGCCCCGCCTATTCCGGTGGTGCCGGGGACATGCATTTGCGATTTCCGGGTCATCAATAAACAAGAATTAGAGGATTTCAAGACGGGAAAAATATCCCTGGCGGAAATGGAGACGCGGATGGCCGCGCGCAACTACCAATTGTCCTGAACGATTCAATTCGACAAACGCAGGCCCGCGGTCAATGCGCGAACGTTCTGCCCATGTCAAGCGGGACCCATACGATCGCTATGCCGGCGCGTTTGGCGATTTTCACGATTTCCTCCTCGTTCCTCTTGCCTCCGCCGCGCGGATATACGACCGCGGCGACGCCTTGGTTCGCGGCAAGTTTTACGCAATCGGGAAACGGAAAGAACGAATCGGACGCCATTACCGCGCCGGAGAGCGGGCGCATCCTTTGCCAAAAGGGCGCCTTGTTCGTTCCGGCCGACTCGCGCGCGGTTTTTAATCCTATTTCCGCGGAACCGATCCTGTTAGGCTGGCCGTATCCGGCGCCGACAAGCGCATAATTCCGCGCAAACACCACGGCGTTCGATTTTCCGTGCTTGCCTATCTCGAAGGCAAAACAAAGGTCTTCCGTCTCTTGCGGGGTTGGCACCCTTGTCGGCCATTCCTGCGGCAGATCCCTAAGATGGACCTCGTTGACCTGCTGCATAAGCGCCCCGCCCGCAACCGAACGGAACGAATACCGCGGATTCGCCGAAGTAAGCGGCTTTGTCATCCGCACTATGCGGAGGTTTTTCTTTTCATTAAGCTTCGCAAACGCGTCGTCCGTATAGCCCGGGGCGATCACCACCTCCGCAAACTGTTTGCCGATCGCGCGCGCCGTCTCGAAGTTAACGGTTTGCGTAAACGCGATGATTCCGCCGTACGCAGATTTCGGGTCGCCCTTGAAGGCCGCGTCATACGCCTCGGCCGTAGTAAACCGAAGCGCGGCGCCGCACGGGTTTCCGTGTTTCACAATGACGCACGCCGGGCGCGCGATCACGTCGAATTCCCTTAATGTGTCGATCGTGCAGGCTATATCCAGATCGTTGCAATACGACAACTCTTTGCCCCAAAGCGTTTCGGAATTGAATATTGTCGCAATGTCGTCGTTCATGCCGGCGATTTTGGCGGCAAGGGCCTGTTGGTGCGGGTTCTCGCCATAGCGAAGATCATACACCTCCTTTATTCCGGCGATCGGCGACTCTCTTAAAACTTTCGCGCCCGGAATCTCGGCCCCCTCTATGTCTTTCAACGGGGCGGTCTCATCGTTCTGTGTTTTTTCCGAATCAACGGAAAGGAAAAAGTTGTTTATCGTCGCGTCATATCTCGACGTAAGCGCCCACACCTTTCTCATCAATCTATCTTTTGTGGCCTGGCAAACTTGACCATTGCCCCACCGCATTTCATCCAGAACCGGCCCGTAATCCGCCGGATCGACTATAACCACCACGTCATGGCTGTTTTTGGCCGCCGCGCGGATGTTCGTCGGGCCGCCGATGTCGATCTGCTTTATCGCGTCCGCAATCGACACATCCTCTTTCGCAATCGCGTCTTTGAACGGATAGAGGTTCAAGACCACTATGTCGATCGGTGGAATTTTATTTTTTTCGGCCTCTTCCCTATGCATCGGATTATCCCTTTGGAAAAGGATGCCGCCCTGGACAAGCGGGTTCAGAGTTTTCACCCTGCCGTCAAGGCATTCCGGAAAGCCCGTGATTTCGGATACTTCCGTAACATTGACGCCTTCGAATCCAAGCGCGGTAAACGTTCCGGACGAAGAGATTATTCTATAGCCTAATTTTTCCAATCCTTTTGCGAATTCGGCGATTCCCGTTTTGTCGAATACCGATATCAATGCGTTCATTTTTGTTTTCCTTTTGCTCGATTTGTTTGTTTTTGTTAATGAGAGTCGTGGCCGGTAAAGCATTTCGTGCACAATCGCCGTTGGCATCCCCTGCACGCGTTCAAGAGCTCTTCGATGGTCATGTATTCAAGAGTGTCGGCGCCGATTTCGCGCCGGATTTTCTCCACGCTCATCTTGTGCGCTATAAGGTTCTTCGATGCGTCCCCTATATCCGTTCCGTAATAGCACGTATAGCGGAACGGAGGCGACGAGACCCTGAAATGCACCTCTTTGGCGCCCGCCTGTCTAAGGCTCGTTATAATCTTTTTGCTTGTCGTGCCGCGCACTATGGAATCGTCCATAAGCACTATGCTTTTCCCGTTCACGTTCACCTTTACGGGATTAAGCTTGAGTTTCACGGCCATGGATCTCTGATCTTGGGTCGGGTTGATGAAACTTCGGCCCGCATAGTGGTTCTTGAAAAAACTTTCCTCGTATGGAATCCTGCTTTCCTTACTGTATCCGATCGCGGCGGATATGCCGGAATTGGGAACGCCGCTTACGATATCGGCGGCGATAGTGCTTTTTCTGGCCAGCTCCGCCCCCATGTTCATGCGCGCCTGATACACGTCCACGCCGTCGATCACAGAGTCCGGCCGCGCAAAATACACGTACTCGAAGATGCAGAGGCCGCCGTCGTTTTTTTCCTGCAATACCGTCCCCTCCTGCGTGATTTCCCCATTTTGCATGACGACCATTTCGCCCGGCAGAACGTCCCGGACGAATTCAAATTCGGTCGAGTCTAGCGCACAGCTTTCCGACGCGACCGCAAAGCCGGTTTCGTTTTTCCCAAGACACAGCGGGCGATAGCCGTTCGCGTCCCGAATCGCTATAAGTCGGCCGCCGCCGGTCGCGATCACGAGCGAATACGCGCCCTGAAGCAAACCGGCAGCCTTGACGACGCCGGCCACCGTGTCCTTTTCCTTTATCGCGTGATGCGCCATCAATGCCGCGATGACCTCGCTGTCGCTTGTCGCCTCGAACGGCACGCCATGCATTTTAAGTTCCGCCTTAAGCGGCTCAGCGTTCGTTATATTGCCGTTGTGGGCGACCACTATGCGCCCCTTCGCCCAGCCCGCAAGGAACGGCCCCGCGTTTTCCAAAACGCTGGTTCCCGTGGTCGAATACCGCGTGTGGCCGACGGCAGTCCCGCTTTCGGGCATTCGTTTGATTTTTCTGCTGGAAAATAATTCGCCGACCAGGCCGGTTTTGTTGAAGCACTTTATATCGCCGTTTTTCGCATACGCAAAGCCGGCGCTTTCATGACCCCTGTGCTGAAGCGCGACAAGGCCGTTCCTGACATTATATTTCGCCCCGTCCACATTAAGGCTGACCCCAAACACCGCGCATTCTTCATGAAGTTTGTCCGGAATAAAATCGCGCATGCGTTCTCCTTTTACGCAACCACATCGCTCTCCCCTCTTCCGTCGAAGGTAATCTTGGCACTTTTTTGTCCAAATTTCAACCATTATATCTTATATTTTGACGAAAAATAAAAATCCCGCTTTCGCGGGATTTTTAGAAGCCGAACACCATTCGCTGTTTGGACTGGCGCCGCTTTTCGTTGCGGACCGCCTCTTCCTTTTTCATTTTGCGCTTCGTCGTCGGTTTCGTATAGCGCAATCTGTCCTTCATTTCCCGATACAGACCCTCTTTCTGCGATTTCCTCTTCGCAACCCTAAGCGCCTGTTCGACGTTGTTATCGCGCACTAAAATTTTTACCATGGATTCTCACCACCTTTATCGTCGGGCAGTATATCACGCCGTTCAAAAAAAGCAAGCCCTATCATCCCTTGCCCGCCATCGCCACTTCGTCCGCCGTGACGTTTCCGGAAAGGGTATTTAAGAACCGCGCGCATTTGCTTTGCTGCCAAGGCCATCTCCATCCGGCCGCGACGCATGTTCTGTGTATTCCGTCCGCGGATATTCTCCCCACGTCGTTCAGGCCGTCATAATATTCCGCCTCGGCCGCGGCGCGGTTTCCGTTCGGCACAAGCGCGAACGCGCGCGCGACATTCGCCGCGGAAAAGAAATATTTCTTTTCCGCGCCTTCGGCGCCGAAGGCAAACAGCAGGCAGATGGCGGTAAAAAGCAATGTTTTTTTCATTCTAAAGTTTCCCCGCATTTTTCCGCCGTCTTCAACGCTTTGTCATATTCGGCGATCAAGGCCGCGTTGAACCCCGTCGACACGCCGGACGCCGCGGTCATTCCGACCGCAAGCGCGTTCGACGCGGAGTCCAGATTTTTCCGCGCCCCGTCGGTTCGATTCGTTTTGTCCGAATTCGCAAGCGCGCTTGTGATCGCCCCGGCGATCGCCATCGCGGCCCCCGCGCCCGCCGCCAATTTCACGACGTTGGCCTTTTGGTCGATTTTCGCAACGTTTATTTCCGAAAGGCGCCCGCATTCGGCGACTATTTTTTCCGCGCGCGCGAATTTCGGATCATTCGCGTCCGCTTCGTTCGCAACGCGAAGGCGCGTCAATTCGGAATCCAAAACCAACAACGCGCCGCGGCATCCGGCAATCATGTCTTTCAGATTTTTCGGCCCGCCGTTCGCGGCCATAACCGCGCCCGCGGCGTTTATCGCCGCGCCGGTCGCCATAAGTCCGGTTCGAACATTGCCCAATCTTTTTGTTTCGTCCGTTTGCAACGCCGGCGTCTGTTCATCAACGGACGATTCGGCATAAAGCGCCTCTAT
>JAISSM010000034.1 GCA_031273075.1 Rickettsiales bacterium | reverse complement strand
AGTTGCGGTTTCAGTTATACCGCGGAGATTAAAGACGAGAAAGGGAATGTTACTTCTGCGCCAAGGTTTAAGGGAATAAAGAGAACGGTGTATTTCTCGACCGGGGACGCGGTGATGTGCGGATCGTGGCTGACACAGGACACGTTGGATAAAATGGAAAGGAAGATAAGGGCGGACGCGCTTAAAAAAGCGCAGGCTAACCGGTCGGAATTGTCGAAAAACGCCGGATGGATCGGCGCGGCGGTCGGAATTGTCGGCGGCGGGTTAGGGGGTATGCTCCTTGGTAAACATATAGACGAAAAACAATTGGACGAATTCGTTTCGGCAAACGATGTTAAAGAAGCTAAAGAAGCCCTTGCCGGCCTTGAACTCTCCATTGCCGCCGCAAGGAACAATGTGTCGACCGCGGCCTCCAATGGTAAAGCGTGTGTCCCCACTGGACGCCCCGCCGATGAAGGTGTTTGGACATGGTCCGGGTTGAAAAATCATTATTCAGAATCCATCACCATACCGAATTATAAAGCTGGCGGAAACGTCAATGCTGAAACAGATAAGACTTGCGCCGCGGCAGGAAATAAAATTGATGCGGCGGAGGCAAAAGTTGGTGCCGCAAAAAGGGCGCTTTCCGGCGTCAAGGGTAAGGGAGCAATTGGACAAGAAAAATACGCCGACGATAATGGTATGGCAATCGGACTTGGAATTACAGGCCTCATTGCCGGTGGTCTTGCCGGGGGCTTGGCTACGCAGGCGATTGCCAACGACGTTTATAGAATGAAAGCTAAGAGAGAAGCCGACGAAGCGGTCAAGGCGTGGTTTGATAATGTGGGGTCTAAAATCAATTGTTCCGTGGGTTCCAAACCCATGGGCCAATACGGCGACCTCCTCCAACTATAAAGTTCCCCTCTATGGAGGGGTGGCCCTGAAAGGGCCGGGGTGGTTTCACAAAAAACAACTTCGTTGTTTTTTGTCATTCCCGCGGCGGCGGGGATCCAATGCGCCGCAGGCATAATGACCCCATCGCGCAAAGCGCTTGATTTCCGACAGAATTTATGTAGAATGGCACTCACGCGCCCGTAGCATAACTGGATAATGCATTTGGCTACGAACCAAAAGACTGAGGGTTCGAATCCTTCCGGGCGCGCCACCCTTCGCCTCTGCGAGGCTACGGGTGGCGCAGCCACTCGTTGGCGAGCAGCAAAGGCGAAGGAGTGTCCCCTGTAGCCTTGGCGTAGGGGGACTTCGCAATACGCAGCATCTGCCTCGTTAAAATTAAAAATTATTACAAGGATGACTTTCATGATAGACAAAATCGCATTTATATGTTTGCGGGACAAGAAAGCGCTTTGCACTCTTTCCAAGGGCAAGGACACTTTTTACATTCCCGGCGGAAAAAGAGAGGCGGGCGAATCCGACGTCGTTACTCTGGTTCGGGAAGTAAAGGAAGAGTTGTCCATAGATATAATCCCCGGCACCGCGAAACTTTACGGCGTGTTCCTCGCCCAGGCGCATGGCGAGCCTGCGGGCGTTATGGTTCAGGCCACCTGCTATACGGCCGATTTTACAGGTGAAATCAAAGCCAATTCGGAAATAGCCGAAGCCGCGTGGCTTGATTCTTCCGACATGGGGCGCATCGGGCCGGTCGCCGTGGCGATTTTTAATGATCTGAAAGCAAAAAATCTCTTAAATTGATTCCATGTGGCGGGGGTGTGTTTCTATGAAACATGCCTTGTTTGCAAAGCAAACAATCGTTTCCTGTTTGCTTTGCAAACAGGAAAGGTGGCTTTTATAAAAAGCCACCCCACCTAGGGCAAAATAGTGTGGGTGGGGTGTGTTTCTATGAAACACACCTTGTTTGCGAAGCAAACAATCGACAACTCGTCATTGCGACCCCGACGAAGGAAGGGGGAAGCAATCCATAATAATGATTGGATTGCCGCGTCACCCTGCGGGTTCCTCGCAATGACGTTTTCTGTTTGCACCATATAAATTTTAATTTCACTTTTTGAAAAAATATGTTAAGATGCCGCCTATTCTAAAATATTATCGGCGGCGACGGGGTGTGCGCTTTCCATACGCAAAAGGCAATGAGAGATGAGAATTGTCAACGGGGTATGCGCGCATGCGGAGATGAAAGATTTCATAGCCAACGCGCGGCAGGTTTTGATTTTCGGAGAGGCCGTCGAATATGCCGCTTCTTACGAAAGAATTCTTACGCATTTCGTGGGCGATCTTCGATTGACGCACCGGCATTTCGCCGCGCTGTCGGCGTTGGGCGAAGAAGGGGCGCATCTTTTGAATAGGCTTCTGTCCGAATACAGGCGCAAAGTTAGGTATGCGCAGATTTATGCGCAGAAATCATTTAACAATTAACAATTTAAGTTCCCCTCTATGGAGGGGTGGCGCGAAGCGCCGGGGTGGTTCGTCATCCCCGCGACTTTTTCTTTTGTCATTCCCGCGCAGGCGGGAATAGGGTCTATATTGTCATCCCGCGGTTTAACCGCGGGATCCAGGTAATAAGTACGCGGGGCAACGCCCCGCGACATTCATGATTAACTGTTGATTAACACAAGACAATATGTTTGTATTGACAATGGTATTTACAATGGTATAGTGGCGGGTGATGGCGGCCTGGTTGACGATTTTCCGAACCTTGCGCCGAAGAAAATTTCTAGAATGGTGCGGATGCTGCGTATTGCGAAGTGACGGCGATGGGAGTTTACTTTGGACGTAAATGACCTGAGCCGGAACGAGCAAACGCAAAGCAGATGTGCCATTCTGGGAATTTTATGGTGCCGGTCGAGGGACTCGAACCCCCGACCCACGGTTTACAAAACCGTTGCTCTACCAACTGAGCTAGACCGGCGCGATGTCGTAAATGATACACGATCGGTCGCCGATTTCAAGGAAAAAGGGTGCGCATGAACGTTATGCAACAACTTTTGGTAATGAACATCGAAACTTTGCTGAAAGACTTTTCGGCGTATCGCACTTTCCATAAATCCGACGCGATCATCAACATGCGCATTCCGAAAAACGTCCTGGACAAGATAAAAGAAATCGCGGACAAGGAAGGCGTGCCGTATCAATCGCTTATATCCAGCGTTTTGTTTTCTCTGGTGAATGTAGAGGACAAACCCGCAAAAACCGCGCGCGGGTGATCGGAAATTAACAATTAACGATGCGGATGGCGGAGCGTAGAGGAGTCGAACCTCTTCACCGGTTTCCCAGTGTACGGTTTAGCAAACCGCTGCCTTACCGTTCGGCCAACGCTCCGCGACATCCAATTATAATGATGAATTGCTATTTTGCAAGCGCAATCAGCCCGGCGGCTTCATCGGCGTCATATGTCGGCTTTCTAGTCAGGGGCGGCACATCGAACCACACGCCGTCCAATCCGTGCGCCATCAACAGGCGGATATTCTGATGCGTTTCGCCGTCCGGATCATCCAATACGTTTTGATAATGTTCGGCGAATAATTGAAGCGCCGTGCCCTTGTCCAAATTCTGATCCTTTGCGAACGCCAGAATGCGGCACGCGCCTTCGTTTTGTCCGGCGGCATTAGGGGCGCTTGCGACAACTCCGAACGCGGTCGGGGTAAAATCATAATTTTTATTGATAACATCAAGAACGCGCGAAAACGAAAGTCCCATTCAAAACTCCTTCGACCGGTCCAACACCTGAACGGCGGTCCGCCGCGTGACCAATACGCTTAAGACGACAAGGGACGCGGCCAATGCGAACGTGATCGCCCAGTCCGCGCCGACCATGCCCATGTTCGCCAAAAGCCCGACGTTGGCCTGCCTTGATATGCCGTTCGCGGCGAACAGAACGACCCACCCCGCGAACATTCCGAATACGCCCGCCCTTGCGCCGATCGAGATCATCGCAATCTGTATCTGATTGGCGATGTACGCGTTGGTGCTTCCGACCTGGTGAAGAATTTCGATTTCCCTTTTGTGAATAATGACGATGTTTTTGACCGAATACGTTATGCACATGACAAGGGCGCCGAGTGTGACGATAAGAAGGAATATCGCGATGCCCATGATTTTTATCCCGACGCTTCTATCCGGCGCGGCGCTTTGCCCGTGCGCGAACCGAAGTTTTGGGACCTCGTAAGATTGCTTTGCTATCGCGTCAAGCGCGGTTTTGGACTTGGCTTGAATGCGTATGACGGTGGGAATATACCCCATTATCGCATCGCCGCCTTTAAGATAATTTTTAAGAAGTTTGGCGGATTCGGCCTTGTCGACGGTCTTGGCGGATGCGATGTGCGCCTTGTTGTCGGCGACGATTTTAAGCGCCGCGTCGACGCTTCCGCCCGGAAGGATTTGAATGATGCCGACCTTTTCAAGACCGCTTGAAAACCGCCCGATGGCGGTCGAAAGGGACAGTATGACGCCGCTTGATACGACGGCGAGGAACACGAGGAAGGATAAAAGCAAAAATAAAAACCGCCCCTGTTCGCTTACGAATGAAAATACGGGCGGCCTTGCCATGTCATGCTTATGCGGCCGCGGGGATCGCGCCGACGGGAACGACGGACAAAAGATAAACCATGCCTATCACAAGAACGACGTTGTAGGCCGCCGCGACCGCGGCCGGAATGCGAATGTTTTTCAATATCCATCCGCGCCCGCGCAACAGATAAAGTCCCGCGAAGAATACCGGAATGAAAGCCCCGAAATAATTTCCTTTGACAACGGACGACGATAAGAACAAAAGGGCGAAAAGCGCCAAAATGATTTGCCCCGGCTTTGTGTTAAGGAAAAATTCGATAAGACGGTCGTACCACTTGTACCTTATATTCAAAACTTGCGGCTTTCCGTCCGGAACGAAATGCCCGGCGTACTCGTACAATGACCAGCCCAATGGGAATCCCAAAACGACGACCGCTTTGGAAACATTTGCTTCGCGGGCGTAACATGCGGTGCCGGCGACAAATCCGACAATGCAAATGGCAAGCAAAATCGTTCCTAAAATTAAAATCGCCAGCTCGACGGCCTCGGGCAATACCGGGTTGCCGTGAATATAAGACCGGAATTTTGCCAAAAGGACGATCAAAACGACGGTCCAAAACGTGCACGTCCACCATACGGCGACGAAACTTTTTCTGTCCAGTAATTTCCGCGGCATGACGGCGAACGCCCCGATCGCGAATATAATAACGGCCATGATCAGCACGGAAAGCGGCTGATCCGCCAAAAGCATCAAGACTATCTCGGCCGTATCCAATAAAGATATGGCCGGCGCCGCGCCGGAACCGGCGAATTCCGCCCGCATTCCTATGACGGCTAAGAAGAATACGACGCCCAGAAGCGCGACTGTGAAAAGACCCGCGTTATACAGCCATTTTTTCAAACTGAAACCCGCGTCCGGTTTGAACAGCCAAGGGATCAGCCCCGCGCCTTTGACTTCCGCCTTGTCTTTTTCATTTGTTTTCACTGATTTTTTGATTGGCATGTCCGTCCCTTTGTTTGGTGAATTCGACGCGCTTATTTTGCAATTATTTCCCCGCCTTGTAAAGTGATTTCTGCGGTCGGACGGAAAAATTGCCTTTGATGGCTTATGACAAGAAACGTCGTGTCTTTCATCTCAATGATAATTTCGCCGAATAATTTTCGCGCGCTTTCGTCCGCGCCGGAATCGGGCTCGTCCAAAATGGCGAATTTTGGCGCGATGATAAGAAGATGCAGAAACATAATGCGCTTTTTTTCGCCGCCGGAAAAACCGATGTTGACGCTTCGCCCAAGCCATGCGTCCGGAATGCAAAGCCTCTCTTGCGCGGATTTCAGTTTTTTCATAAAGACGTTTACGGGAACGTCTCCGTAATGCGCGATGAACGAGTGCTTTAAGAACGTCATTATGGAAAGACCGGGAATTTCAGGCACGTTCTGCGCGCCAAGGAATATGCCCGCGCGGCCGCGCGCGTCTATGGACAAATCGGTTATGTCCGCGCCGTTGAAAAATATCCGGCCGGATTTGGCGGGAACGTCGACTATACCGATAATGGCGTTGGCAAGGGTGGTCTTGCCGGACCCGTTCGCGCCGCGAAGAAGGGCCCGCGCGCCGACACCGACGAACAAACTTATATTTTTAAGAACCCCGACCGATAAATTTTTTATTTCTAACATCATTTGCTACCTGCTACTTGCTATCTGCTACCTGTTGTTTGTTCCCTGCTAATTGCTCATTGCAAAGCTGATAAGCTGTTTGCTTTCAACCAAAAATTCCATCGGAAGACGCGAAAGAACGCCCTCCGCCATCCCCGCGACCAAAAGCGCCGCCGCATCAAACTCGTTTATGCCCGCGGCCCTTAGATACAGCATTGAATTTTTATCCAACACGCCGGTGGTCGCTTCGTGCGTGAAATTCCCCTCCGCTCCTATGAAAGAGGGAACGGTGTTGGCGCGCGCGCTTTTCCCGATAATTTTATTATCGCCTTTGCCGGCTGAAACGGCGCCAAGGTTGCCAAACCGA